>CAISRK010000506.1 GCA_903887815.1 uncultured Bacteroidales bacterium
ACCGTACATTGTGTTTCCCTTCAGCAAGCTGGTATTTCCAGGCAGGCTCGAGCCGCCTCGAAGTGTTTTTCATAGGCATTTTCACAATTTCATCCAGTTTACCATCAATATAAATTTCCAGCACTGCAACATACGTATCTTCGGGTTCTGCCAGGCCAAATACTTCCGATCCAACCCTTTTCGATATGCGGTCGATATAATCCTTATCGATTTTTGAATTCTTAACGAGGTTTCCGTAAAAGATATAGCCGTTACCGGTAAAATCGTATGAAAGTTCATCAGTAAATGAACGGTCGTACCTGTCGCGGAAAGTCGGAAAAGTCTTTTCGAAATTCTGCTCATAAGCAACTGCAATTGGCGCAGCATACGGAATCACTATCTTATTCGTATCTACTGAACCTCCTGTGAGCTGTATCATTTCGGTCGCATGCCGGTAACTGAGATCATACGCCTTTGAAAGCGACATTGTTGTACCCTCAAAATCAAGCGTTTCAATTTGCCGGAGAGGTTTCAGCCAGAAATCCGGAATTTTAGAATATCCCAGCATAACCCCAAGCACTCCTCCTACTGTTGCGGGGTTGCAATCCGCATCCTGACCGCAACGGGTTGCTATATCGATAGAACGGGTAAAGTCACCTCTTCCGTAAAGCAGTCCGATTGTAGAATAGGCTGAATTTATTTTCGCATCAATATCGAACGACAGGAATACACCTTTCGGACATCCAACATCGTTGTTCCACTTCTTTTGCAGTTCGAACCAGGTAGCCTGCCAATCATCCGGATATTGTTTATGCCATTTTACAACATCGGCAATACAATCGTGGAACTTTGTTCCTTCAGGTATTGTCTTCAACGCCTGTTCAACAATTGTATTTACATCGTCAGTAATAAAAGCTGTAGAATACATGGCCGAAACATAAACGCCTCCGTACCAGCCATCGCCACTGTTCATTATGTGCCCTACGCGATTGGCAATTTCGGTTGCTGCATTTACCATGCCGGGAGCCATCAAACCAATAAAATCGGCTTCGATCTGAAAGTCAATGTCATCGGCATGCGGGTTGTTTTTCCAGTTTCCTGATTGCGGAGGCATAATGCCATTTAATATATTGTACCTCGATGCCTGGTTAGCATGCGCCAGGTGGTAAGCGGTTCCTGCCCAATGGTTTGCAATAATATCCATGGGCACATTTAATCCGTATTTTTCGAAAACAGCAACAAAGTTGAGGTCGGTATAAATATCATCGAACAAACCGGGCTTTTTGTCCCACCAATACTTTACATAGCCTTCGTGCCACGGTATATTCTGGTAATCAGGAATAATGGAACCCTGGTATTTGAATTCGACAGGAGCACCATAAACAACGCCTATAGTCTGACCGGCCCAACCCCCTTTTATTTTGTCTTTTAAGCGGGCTGGCGTAAAAGTATTCTCACCCGGCAAAGCCTTGTTATCCTTATCGATCATTGTGCACGAAACACAAAAGGTAAGCAGAACCAGTGCCCCAAATGCAAATGTTGATGTCATTCTGAAATTATTGCGCATGGTTTGCGTATGTTAATGATAAACACTGAGTTCGGTTATGGAAGTAAATCCTGATACGTTTTTGGTATACTTATTCCAGTGATCCTGGATTTTAGCATCACCAATGATCCGTATAGCCCTTGTTTCGACTGTAGAGAAGCTTATGACGAATTCGGCAAAATGTGGCTGGTAGAAAACAATATCCGTTGCCGGAAGAGCGGGATTTATAGAAATTTTTTCAACTGGCGCCCATTTACCGGCTTCGTTCATGTACTGTACATTTAGAGATGTGAACCATCCGCCGAATTCTTCGAGGCAACCGGTATGCAAAGCAATCATACTTATTTTCTGAGGGGTTTTCCATCCATATCCGTAGTAATCGACTTTTGGAATTTTCGCTTTCGCTGCAAGACTGTAAAATACAGAACCAGGACCGGAAATTATACCGTCGTTAATAACCTCAACATTTTTGGCATACATCGGCTTCCCGAAAGTGTACCAGCAGGAGTCGAGTACTTTTTCGTTCAGCTGCCTGACATTGGCAAATATGGTATCGGCTGCAGGGGCAATATTGACACCACGTACCAGAAGATTGAAATCCCTTGTAGTTTTTTCTTTCCCGTTATCGAGTTGAAGTGTGATTTTCGAATATCCTGTTTTAACCGGGGTGCCGGTAAGTTTGCCTTTTGTAAACGCAAGACCATCGGGTAACGTGCCGGCTATTATGCTCCAGTTGTATGATTTGTTTGCTTCGGTGTAGAAATTATAGTCGACAGCTTTCCCGATTTCCATTTGTGGCAAAGGACCCAGGCAAAATTCGACAGGCGGATTAAAAACCGCTTCGGGATTTACAGAGAGCACTTCTTTTCCGGGTTTACCCGAAAGTTTACCACCTTTTGCTATTGCAAGAGCTAAAGTTGCATTTAATGTCTGATCGATAATATCCGAAATTTTAGCATCAGGCAGATCGTAGCGGGTAATATTGATATAGGTGTCGTTAAACGGCATTTTCCAGCCGTCGACCGGAAGATAGAGATTTGCAGGTAAACCCTTCATTCCAAGTATTACACCCATTAACCCGGCAACTGTGGCAGCCTGGTTGTCGGCATCAAAACCCATGGCACAGGAAAGATCGAGTGTACGCTGGAAATTACCTTCACCGTAAAGCATAGCCAGTATAGCGCAGGCACCGTTAAGATTGGCATTCCAGATGGTTTTGGTCATGTCGGGTTCATCGGTATAGTATTTTTGAGCCATTTCTTTCCTGGCAGCTTTCCAGTCGTCCGGATGTTTTGCATGTAAAGCTATCATTTCACGCGCAGTGGATGTAAACCGCCCGTTTACCGGCAATGCATTTATCCCGATTTCGATCAGATTATTAATATCCTTTTCGAAATATGCCGCTGAATACATAGCGCCATAAAATACTGTAGGTTCAACACCCCATTCGTCGCTTGTAATGCGTGCTGCCCAATCGGATTTGGAAGCGGCGTAATTGACCATTCCCGGCGCAGTAACCGCCCAAATCTCATTAATAAGCTGGGGATCGATCTGGTACCAGTGAGGATTCAATTCCCTGCTCCCGGTGAATGGAGGGGTATAGCCAAAATGCATGAGTCCCAATGCTGCGCGGTTAGCAAGCCATACCCTGTCACGAATATGATACATCCAGGCATCGCAAAGTTGGGTATAGGAAGGTTCAGCACCAAATTTCATCATTTGCAGCAGGTACATATACTCAACATCCGTATCGTCATCCGAAAAAGCTCCGTCGTATTTCTTAAGCTTATCCATATTCTTAGTATACCCATATGGCCATGCTTCAGGACCGGGTGCGCCTATGTATTTTCCTTCGTGAGGCAAGCCGTAGATATTACCTATCATCTGTCCTATCCATTCAGCAGCAATTTTATCGCGTAATTCGCTAACAGTAATCCTGTATGGTTTACTTCCTGCTGAACAAAACTGGGCCAGCAGTATGCCGGCAATAAACAGCGCTATAAATCTTTTCTTTATCATCATTTACATAGGATTCTGCACGAGGTTCGAATTTGCATCCAATACTGATTTGGGAATAGGGAAAAGTTTTGCATTTGCTCCTGAAACAGGTTTATTCCATCCGGCATTTCCAAATACGCCAAAACGAATCATATCCTGGCGCCGGTGTCCCTCCCAGGCAAATTCACGGCCCAGTTCATTCAGAAATTCCGAGTTTGTAAGGTCCGACATCTGCAAAGGTGCAAGCCCCGCACGGGTCCTTATTTTCTGTAATTCGGCATCTCCAATCATTTCACCGGCACGTCCCATGCGCCATAATGCTTCCAGTTTGGTATAGAGCACATCGGCATAACGGAAGAGAACATGATCATTCTCCATATCGGTAACATAATATTCCAAGCCATCCTGGTACTCGTATTTGGCGCAACGGGCACCTTCCCATTTTTTCCGTGCCATATAATTTGCAACTGTCGGAGTATAAATAAATGCTTCTCCTTCAACGAATATGTCGTTCCCGCTTTTATCTTTCTGCTGGCCGAAAAGGAATGATTTTTTACGCAAATCATTATTCGAATATTTATCCAGGAATCCGGGTTCAAGTATGAATTCGTCCCACATTCCGCCTTTGAATCCGAAAGTAGCACGGCTGGCGTCATTCAGGGTGAGGGTATACCAATAAAACCTGTCTTTTGTGAAAATGGAATGCATCGGTATAACGAAAATATTTTCAGTCGAGGCTTCGTTATGAATTTTAAAATTCGCAAAATAATCGGTTTCAATATGATAGCTATTGAGTGCAATTACTCTATTACAGGCATCCACAGCAAGCTGGAATTTATCTTCACCAATCCATTCCTTGGCATTCAGGTATAGTTTGGCAAGCAAAGTATAAGCAGCCGCCTGGGTAACCCGTCCATAATTAGTTGGTGTTGGCTTATCCTGGAGTTTGCTGATGTTTGTAAGTATCTCGTTTTCGATCGAAGCAAATACAAATTTCCTGTCTTTCTGAAGTGGCAGAGTTTTTTCAGTATAATCAATCGTATACGGTATATTTCCCCAGTTGTCGAGAGCCCAGTAATAGTAGAAAGCGCGAAGAATTTTAATTTCCGACACAACCTGATCTTTTGCAGGGAAGGTGATAGGCGACTGCTCAGTTTCGTAAATAACTTCGTTACACGCGCTTACGCCTTCGAATACATTATTCCATGCAAGAGTAAGGATTTTATTTGTTGCAGTTACCTGGTGCTGCTGGATTTCGTTCCAACGACCGTTGTCCCAAACCATGCCGTCATCGCGCCCTGGCGCTACCATTTCGTCGGAAGCAATTTCATCAAGTGTCCATAAGCTGAATTCTTCAGGATACCTCTGCAATTTGGTATAAGCTCTCCCAGCATTCATTAACACATCTTTTTCAGTATGGAAGAATTGGGTGAGAGGAATATCGGAATATACTTTTTCATCAAGATCGGTGCATGAAACCAGGCCTGCCAGAACAACTGCGGCCAGGAACAACGACATATAAATAATTTTCTTTTTCATGATTTACAACGTGTTAACGGTTAAAATGAAATATTGACACCAAGCGTTATCACTGTGGTTTTCGGGTAGTAAGAAAGGTATTCAATACCAGGAGCCAGGCCACTGAGGCTTACTTCCGGGTCAAGTCCCTTGTATTTCGTGATACAGAATACATTCTGGGCTGAAGCAAAAAGCCTCATCTTTGAAATGTACTTACTTATTTCCTTGAAATTGTACCCAAGCGCAATATTGTCTAGTTTAAGAAATGTAGCATCTTCAACATATTTCGAAGAGTATTGGGCCGTTCCTATAAATTCGGGATGTTCCAACTGGCTATATACTATATTCTGACCTATGCTCTGCCAGTTTTCATAGTATAAGCGATACATATTCAGCACTTTGCCACCAATCTGCGAACGGAGGGAAAAATTCAGATCCCAAGTTGAATAGGCCAGAGTGTTACTCCAACCAAGCATGCATATTGGATTGGCATTCCCGATTGCTTCCCAGTCGTCGGTACTAACCTGTCCGACTTTATTTTGATTTTTGAACACATCATGCCCTGTTTCATCAAGTCCAAGCCAAACCGGTCCAAAGAAGGTCCCTATTGGTTCTCCTTCTTCCAGTTTCTGGCAATTGAGTGGGAAAGCGCCACCCAGCCAACCGATTCCCATCGAAGTGCTTGTAAATTCAGAATTAGAAAATTTAACAAGTTTATTTTGATTTTTGCTGAATGTTAAGGTTGTATTCCATGTGAATATATCTTGTTTCACCGGTATTGCATTAAGAGTAAATTCCAGACCCTGGTTACTCACCGTACCTACATTTGTAAAAAGCTCATTCGTAAGATACGGCGGAACCGATACCGTGTAAGTATAAAGCAGGTCGGTACTCCAGCGGTAATAATATTCGAGCGAACCGCTGATGCGTCCTTCGAGGAATCCAAAGTCGAAACCCGCGTTCACTTCCTGTTTCTTTTCCCAGCGCAGGTCAGGATTTGGATTTGAAACCGGCTGGTAGGTGTTGATCCATTCGCCATTATAGAAAAATTTACCGGCTCTGCCCATCAGGCTTAGGGATTTATAGTTTTCGAAATCCTGGTTACCTGTTACACCATATCCGACACGGAGTTTAAGATCGCTTACCCAGCTTACCGTTTTCATAAATGCTTCGCGGTTGATACGCCAACCTAAACTTGCCGAAGGGAACCAACCCCATTTATTATTGGCACCAAACCGTGAAGAACCTTCGCGCCTAAGAGAAACGGAAGCAAGTATCCGTTCATCGTAATTATACATTAAACGCCCGAAAAATGAGATAAGCTGGCTCTGGCTTTTGTACGATCCCATTTCGGCTGTACCCACTCCAAGAGCAGTGCCTGCTCCAATATTATTCACACCATAAAAATCGGAATCGAATCCCGAATTAATCATATATGAACTGTTGGACTGGATTTTCTGGTAAGTATATCCAGCAAGCCCTTGTATACTATGTTTGTTTAATAATGCGGAATAATTAAGTGTACTTTCATACTGCAGATCAGCTGTGCGTCCGTTGTCGATTTCAGCTACTCCTCCCGAACCGATGCGGCTGGGATAATATTTTGTCATGTACGAGTTTTCTTCCCAGTCGGCAAGCGAATAGGATAAAAAGTTCGCCCAGTTCCATGACCTGGCAAGCCGGAGTGTTGCTTTTATATTCCCGTTTGCATCGTTCGATTTTCCATCGCGTATACGTTCATTAAGCATAGCAACAGGATTATAGTAATCAGCCCCGTCGAGATAGGTATAGCCACCGTATTCTGTATTCGACGGATCGTATACCGGGCTTGTCGGGTTTCGGATAAAAGCCTGATAGAATACATTATAGTTTGCAGGGTTGTATTTCCGCATACCATAAGTGAGGTTATAATCCAGGGTCAACAGGTTACCCAGTGCTTTCTGGCTTATATTGGTTTTTACCAGGAATTTATTTGAGCTGTTGTTTTTAAGTAAGCCTTCAGCAAGATCGACAAAAAAGGTAGTCCTGTGTGAGAAGGTTTCGGTGCCTCCAGAAATGGCCAGGTTATGTTGCTGTGTGAATGGATTGGGTCGGGTTACTTCTTTGAACCAGTCAACATCACCATTATAAATATTTACCGCCTTGTCGGGAGCGTATAGTTCAATAGCGGAAGTAAATTCATCAGCAGTTAAGTTTCTTACACCACGTGGTGCAACCTGGACGGCAAACTGGCCTGTATACTCCACCTTGCTCTGCCCTGATTTCGCCCTTTTTGTAGTAATAATAACAACTCCGTTCGACCCACGCGTTCCATATATAGCTGCTGCTGAACCATCTTTCAGTACATCCATCGACTCTACTTCATCGGGACTGATGTTTTTCATATCAGCACCTGCCACACCATCAATAATAATTAGCGGACCCTGACCTGATGTGAGGGTATTTGTACCTCGGAGAATAATTTCATATCCTGCCTGCGGATCAGCTCCGTTAGGTTTTACAATATTCAAGCCGGCAACTTTCCCCTGCAGAAGGCCTATGGGACTGGTGAATGTTCCCCGGTTGAATCCATCTTCTTTAACTGTTGCTATAGCACCTGTTACTTCTTTTTTTGTCGTTTTCCCATAACCAATAACAACAACCTCATCAAGGGAAGTAGCCGAAACTTTGAGGCTTACATCCACGACTGACTGGGCATTGACAAGAATCTCCTGTTTTTCGTATCCTATCATCGAAAACACAAGTGTAACTCCTTTGGCAGCAGTAAGAGCGTACTTGCCACTTATATCGGTAATACAACCGGTCTGTGTACCTTTAATAAAGATACTTACTCCAGGGATTCCATAATGATCTGAAACGTCCGTAACACGCCCGGAAATTTTCATAGCCGTTCCTTCCTGCGCAAAAACAGCAGTAAATGAAACCATTACGAACAAAACAAGCAGACTGAACCAACGGAGTTTTATTTTATTAAACTTAGTTTGAGTTTTCATATTGATGTTTTTTGCGTTTCAAAATCGAGTGATGACAATTCCGAACGATAAGGTATTGACGATTGTGCGCCCATACGGGTAACTGTTATTGCTGAAGCACGGGCGGCCATTTTTACAGAGTCGAGAATTGACTTCCCTTCTGAAAGCCCGACGCAGACTGAACCGCAGAATGTATCGCCGGCAGCAGTTGTATCTATTGCATCAACTTTGCATGCTTCTACGAAATGATATTCGGAATATTCCTTTATCAGGGCTCCCTGCGAACCCAGGGTAATAACAACAATTTCCACACCCTTGGCGCTTATAATGTTAGCAGCCTGTTTTGCAGAATCAATATCCGAAACTTTGATGCCGGAAAGTATCTCAGCCTCACTCTTATTAGGAATAATTATGTAAACGTTTTTGAGCAGCTTATCGGATAATGCTCTGGCGGGTGCCGGATTCAAAATAACTTTAATTCCTTTTTTATTTGCAAGTTCAGCGACATATTCAACAGTTTCAATTGGAATTTCGAGCTGCATTAATACAAGGTCGCTGCCTTCAACTTCCGAAATAGCTTTTTCAATGTCGGCCGGGTTAAGATATGCATTAGCCCCCGAAGCCACAACAATACAATTCTCTCCATTCGCATCAACCGTTATTAATGCAACACCCGAAGGATGCCGTGGATCTGAAAATATATAATCGGTTTTAATGTTTTCGGCAGCATAAAGCATAACTGATTGCTTGCCAAATACGTCGTTCCCGGTTTTGGAAATCAATGTTACATTACCGCCCATACGTGCTGCAGCTACAGCCTGGTTTGCACCTTTTCCACCTGGATTCATGAAGAAAGTTCCGCCCAGAATGGTTTCACCAGGTATGGGAAGACGTTCTGCCTTTATTACCATGTCCGTATTACAGCTTCCAACAACAACTATTTTTTTTGTTTGCATATCGATTCATTTTTTAATCGAAGCAAATATATATCATGCTAAATACGAAAATTGTCAAATATTTATATAAACCGGTAATTACAAATCCTGAATTAAGAGAGTAACATATTCGCAT
>CAISRK010000507.1 GCA_903887815.1 uncultured Bacteroidales bacterium
GATACTTGTGCCATAAGCATTTATCGTGTTGATTAAGGTAAGCGAGTCGAGCGCTGAAAGCACATTATTGTGATTTAAGTCACCGGCCTGATATACCGAATACGTGAGCATATTGGTGCCGGTGTAGCTCACGCTTGTATTAAATGCCAGGACATTGCCTGCAATGATACTGCCCGGAACAGCCATAGTTATAAGCCCGCTCATCTCACTCATGAAAAACCAGGTTGATGCCATGCGGCAATTCGGTGCCGATAAAGGCATTGCCCATGTTCTCAATTCATCGCTTTCGAAAAGTGAGATCATACAGGTAAAAAGTGATTTAACCGAAGGGAAGACCAAATTGCTTTATGTGGCTCCCGAATCGCTTACCAAGGAAGAAAACATCAATTTCTTCAAAGATATACAGATTTCGTTCTATGCTATTGACGAAGCACACTGTATATCGGAGTGGGGCCACGATTTCAGGCCCGAATACCGCAGGTTACGCCCTATCATTGATGCTATAGGGCAGGATGTGCCGGTACTGGCTTTAACAGCAACAGCTACACCAAAAGTTCAGCAGGATATCCTGAAAAGTCTTGGCATGCAGGAAGCCGCACTTTACAAATCGTCGTTTAACCGCGCTAACCTTTATTACGAGGTGAAGCAGAAAAATGATGATGTAAATAAGGATGTAATCCGGTTTATAAAAATGAATACCGGGAAATCGGGTATAATTTACTGCCTGAGCCGCCGGCAGGTTGAAGAACTTTCGGAAACACTTCTTGTAAACGGTATTAAAGCCCTTCCTTACCATGCAGGCCTCGATTCGGCCGTTCGTGTCGAAAACCAGGATAAATTCCTGATGGAAGAAGCCGATGTTATAGTTGCTACCATAGCTTTCGGTATGGGTATTGATAAGCCTGATGTAAGGTTTGTGATTCACTACGACATGCCTAAAAGTCTCGAAGGATACTACCAGGAAACCGGACGTTCGGGCCGCGACGATGGCGAAGGCATCTGCCTTGCTTTCTACGCTTACGAGGATATCGAAAAACTTGAGAAATTCAGTAAGAATAAAGGGGTGGCAGAGCAGGAAATTGCCAACCAGTTGTTAATGGAAGTAGTTTCGTTTGCCGAATCATCCATGTGCCGGCGTAAGCAACTGCTGCATTACTTTGGCGAAGTATATACCGAAGAGAATTGCGGTAACTGCGACAACTGCCTTCACCCCAAAACCAAAATCGACGGGCGCGAATATGTCGACCTGGCCCTCGAAGCTGTTCTTGCTACCAAGCAATTGTGTAAAGCCAAGCAGATTGTTAATATAATGATAGGTAAGGTAACCTCCAACATCAAATCGTACAAGCATAACGAACTGGAAATTTTCGGCAAGGGTATGGAGGAAAGCGAACGGTTCTGGGACGGTGTCTTGCGACAGATGCTAATCGAACGGCTTGTTATAAAAGATATTGAGAACTACGGAATTTTAAAGATTACACCCGAAGGGCAAAAGTTTCTAAAAAAACCGTATGCCGTTATGGTAGCCAAAGATACCGATCCCGAAGAAGGAGATGACGATGAAATGATGGCAGGTGGCGGTGCCCGTACAAGCACAACCGACAAAACCTTATTCTCGCTCCTTAAAGATCTCCGCAAAGAAATTGCCCGCAAGGAAAGCCTTCCTCCCTTTGTCATTTTCCAGGATCCTTCGCTCGAAGATATGGCGATACAGTATCCGATAAGCATGGACGAACTCCAGCGCATTACCGGTGTTGGGGCAGGCAAAGCACAGAAATACGGGAAACCTTTCCTCGAACTCATTTCATCATACGTCGAAGAAAATGAAATTATCCGCCCAATGGATATGGTGGTGAAATCGGTGGTAAACAAATCGGGACTGAAAGTCTATATCATTACAAACATCGACCGCAAAATCTCGCTCGAAGATATTGCCGTTGCCAAGAACCTTACTGCCGACGAACTTCTTACCGAGATTGAAAGCATTGTGGATTCGGGCACCAAACTCGATCTTACCTATTACCTTAACGAAACCATCGATCCTTACCACCAGGAAGAAATCCGGGAGTATTTTACGGAAGCTGAAACCGATTCGGTTGAACAGGCACTCAGGGACCTGGGTGAAAATGAATTTACCGAGGATGAAATCAGGCTCGTTCGTATAAAATACATTTCGGAAGTTGGGAACTAACGATTAAGAAAGAAGTGTTTTTTTTACCTTCGCAACCTGGTTCGTCGATAGGATGAGCCAGGTTGTACTTTTTATTAACCAGATATCTTAACAAAATGACAGAAGAACTCAACAACAGTGAAGAGAACACAACTGTACCCGAAGTTGTGGAAACGAATAAAGCAGCTGTAACACCGGTTGTCGAAACCAGCGTTCCCGGCCAAACCAAAATCAATCCTCTTCTGCTTACGTTAAACCTTGTAATGCTATTGGGGCTTATCGTTCTTTATATCCTTTATTTTACCGGTTCAGGGAATCATGGCCGATCAATTTCAGGAGCTGTTGAAAAATCGAATAAAGGAAATATTTCCGTGGCTTATTTAAATAACGACAGTATTCTGAGTAACTACGAACTGGTTAAGAAGATGCGAGCCGATCTGCAGGCAAAAGGAACGCGCCTCGAAGGAGAAGTTACCGCAGCGCAAAAAGCATTCGAAAAAGATGCAGCGTATTTTAAGGAACAGGTTGCTAAAAAAGCCATCAGCGATCAGAGTGCCCAGGAAATATACGGCCAGCTTCAGCAAAACCAGCAGAAAATATACGACCTGCGCGACAAGTATACAGCCGAGCTGCAGCAAAGCGAGATGGATATGAATGTGGCACTGCTCGATTCAGTAATGAATTTCCTTAACCGGTATAACGAAAAATATAAATTTGATTATATACTCGGGTTTACCAAAGGGGGTAACATACTTTATGCCAACGACACGCTGGATGTTACAAATGATGTAATTAAAGAACTCAACCTGGAATACGCCAAAAAACACGGCGGGAAATAAGGTTTTTCTCGTATAAACAGGACCAAAAAAGGAAAATTGCACCGAAGGAAATTACCTATGATGAAATGGGCTTTTATTATTTTTCTAGCGGTATTGTCGGTATCGTGTAACAGCCTGTTGAAGTCAAAACCATCGGGTTTACTGAGCGAAAGCAAGATGACCGATGTGCTGGTTGATATGCACCTCACCGAAGCAACGCTTAGGGCGGCTAATGATTCCATTTCCAAATTAAACGATACAACCGACCTGCGTATGCGATTTGCTGAGGTTTTCAGGAAAAATGAGGTTACCCCTGACGAATTCAATGTGAGCCTTACCTATTACCTGGAGCAGATTGATGTTTTGGATAAAATTTATTCAGAGGTTATTATTCGGCTTACCGAGATTGAAGCCACCTTACAGCAACAGTCCAACAAACAGAACCGGGCATTCATCCGCAGGAATAATCCGCTTGCCGATACACTACAATTTTCAAATCCGTGGTACCGAACCTGGCATAAGACTGCTTACCCTGAGCCCTCGCGGTATTTCGAAACGCTCGATTTCCCAAAGAAATTATCAGGCAAGGGAAAATAAAACCTGTTACAGCATGTATGTGAAAAAGGATTAAGCCAACATTCCTTACTGTCGCGTAGCTGTTGCAGTATGATATTCCTTACTCCCGGCAATAATAAGCGAATAGGTCCAGGCCATGGTTGTTTTGGCAACATTATTAAATTTACCTGATCCTTCGGCTGTCCACCCGGTACTCATGCTCTGTGATGAAACTACAATCTGGCTTGCAGTTACTAATCCAATCACTGTAACATCCTGGGTGCCGGGATTACCGAAGTTTTTAAGGATGACCTGTGAACTGTTTGACGGGTCTTTGGTTATCGATACAATATAGCTCTGGGCAAGAGTACTCTTAAAACCGGTTTCGTAAAATTGCCAGACTCCTACGAAAGGATCCCGTACATCATCGCCGGCAGGAGTATTATCAACAGGTTCGCATCCCTGGTAAAGCAATACTGTAAGGGTTGCAATAAAAATGAACAGGCGGTACGCTGATTTCATGGCTGAATATTTTATTTTTCGATGTACAAATTTATTATTTAGTTTCATTCCTGTGTAAAAAAACTGAAAAGGTTTTGCTATCAC
>CAISRK010000508.1 GCA_903887815.1 uncultured Bacteroidales bacterium
CCCGCGTGGCCAGTTCAAGACGGGTCGAAGCTTTTCGAATCTCTACCTCCGCCTGCTTTCGCTTATTGATATTAACCATTGTGAGCATACATTGCCGGCCATCGCCGGTAACAATACCTTCGATATGCATCCACTGGGGATGCGAGTTGCATGTTTCAATAACAATTTCACAGTTTTCTTTGGATTTCCCCGCAAATACGTTTTGGAAAAAAGTATCGAAAACCGGCCGGGTCTCCGTGCTTATATAATAGTAAAAATCTTTGTCTTTCTTCCTGGAATAGGACTTATTCAGGTCCAGCATTTCAGCCCCTGTTTCGTTCATGTCCTGTATAACCTTATCCGACGAAAGGGTAAAATATCCTGAAGGTGCAAAGTTGTACAATTCGGAATATTTTTTTGATGACACTTCCGACTGTCGTTTAGCTTTAAAAAGCTCCTGATTCTGCAATTCCAGTTCAATACGGTGAGCAATTAAATTATCCTCCATTTCTTTGCGAACTGTAATGTCTTTTGCGAATCCAAGGAAACGTGTTTTGCCCAGTTTAACTCCCGAAAAAGCCCACCAACGCTTGCTGCCGTTTTTGTGGCTAATCTGCATTTCCAGTTTAAGCGTTCCGGCATCGATTATAAGGCTTTGGAAAGCCTTCACTTCTTCGAGTGATTCAGCGGGCAGGATGTCGAACATCGACATTTTAAGCATTTTTTGTTTTGAATAACCCTTTATTTCGCACGCTGCCTGGTTCACCTCCAGCAATTTGCCATTTTCATCCACAACAAAAACGCCATCGGGTGCATTATCAATGTAGCTCCTGTATTTTTCCTCGCTTTTTTTAAGAGCGGCATTCACCCGGGTTAATTCCTCAGCCGTCTTTTTAATGAGCATTGCATCACGGGCAATGGTCTTTTTCTGATTAAAAAGATCAAGAAATACGTTGACTTTGGATTGGAGAATATGAATATCGACCGGTTTTGAGATATAATCGACAGCCCCCGAACTGTATCCTTTTACAAGATCCGTTTCATTAAAAAAGCTGGCTGTTATAAAAATAATAGGGACATTTTCACCTTTTCTGTCCTCATTCAGCTTTACTGCCAATTCATAGCCGGTCATTACCGGCATACGGACGTCAATAATTGCCAGGGCAAGTTCAAGGCCGCGCGCTTTATCCAATGCATCCTCTCCCGACAGGGCCCTTATAATATTAACATTGAATTTGCCAATAATAGACTCAAGAAATAAAAGATTGATTTCGGTGTCGTCGACAATGAGCAGATTAGGAATCAGGTTCATGATGGTAACTGAAGTTGTATGGTTTGATTGATTTAAAAGGAAAAAGGGTGTTTCCTAATGGCGGGAACACTTCTCAGGCTGATGCATACACGGTTATACTGTTTCATAACTACCAATTTAACTGATCCGAAGGGCAACATATTGCAAATTTACAGTTTAAGCCTGTTTGTATTCCTGAAGATGCCTTTTAATCTATGCTCTTTATAAAATTACAGCATCCGATCCGAAACCGGGAATAATATTTTTAAAAAGCAGGAATGGTCTGGCAAAACAGTACCTCAAAAACAAGCTGGAATATACAGGGCACCGGATTCCTCAACTGCAGGATGACGGGTTTTTATTGTTGCTCTATAGGATAAAGTACAAGCCCTGATTCTTAACATGAGGGGCAAGGCCCGATAACCTGTCAGGACGAAAAAATTAATCCTCTTAGGTAAACAGCCAGGCCGGAAGGTAAAAAAGCCATATTCAGTTACCTCATGTTAAAGCAAAGATAGACCTAACCAAATCATTTACAACATCCGGGCACAAAAATATTTGCATGAAATATAAAACCTGAGTCCTCTGAATGGTGAAGAAGATACAGATCTCTATAATCGTATATGCACTGCTCCTGGTTTTTGCATTAAGAAAGAAAACCCGGATTGCACTGAATGGTTATTCACACACAGGTTACTGTTAAACGTAAAACACCAAACCTCGCCTGAATTGACACTTCCCAGCAGTAGCAAAAGCCCGCTTCGAGACACAATTGGCATCGGTTAGTTCGCACATTTTCAGAACGCGTAAAAAAAAAAAGAGGCCATTACGCCTCTCTTATATATTTTTCAGATTGTAAATTAGTTCTTTACAAATTCCGCATTTGCATTTATCAGCACCTGGTTACTAATAATTGTTTCAGGCGTGCTGCTTCCTATTCCGAAGTCGAGGCGGTTTACTGCACCGGTAATTTTAAAGCCTGCAATTGTCTTCTTACTCATGGGGTTTGTACCGTTACGGGCTAATGCTGTCAGGGTTACAGGCCTGGTTACTCCATGCATGGTCAGCATCCCTTTAACCGTATAGGTATTGGCCGCTTTTGCCTTTTTAAAATAGGTGCTTTTAAATGCAATTACAGGGTACTTTGCTACGTCGAAATAACTTGCGCTTTGCAAATCGCCGTCACGCATATCATTATCAGTAAAAATGGAAGCAGCATCTGCATTCATTTCAACAACGGCATCCGTAAAATCTTCTTTTGTTGTGGTAAGGGTGGCGGTAGCCTTCTTAAAATAGCCTTCAACATCCGAAACCATCATATGGGTAATACTAAAGCCAACTTTAGCGTGGTTATTGTCGTAGGTCCATGTACTGTCGGATACAACCGTAAAGGAAACTAATAGGATTGCTATGGCAGCAGTGGCAAATAAGGTCAGTTTTTTCATTTTTTAAAAATTTTAAGGTTCTAAATAGGTTTATTTTAATGATGCAAAGGTATAGCTGTCCTCCCGAAGCGGAGTTACACTTTCAGGAAGATGTGTGGTACTTTTAGGAAGAAGGGGTTGGGGGTTGGGGGTTGGGGGTTGGGGGTTAGGGGTTAGGGGTTAGGGGTTCAAGGAGTTCAAAGTTCAAAGGTTTAAGAGTTCAAAATTTCAGGGTTTCAGTGCCGATAGCTATCAAGATCAGGGGTTCAAGGATTCAAGTTGCAAGTTGCACCCGGCAAACAGCATTCGACTTGAGGTATTTCACTTTCATAACGAAGTACATGTAGTATTTCAGGACTGCATGTACTTCTTCATTCTCAAATTCTCAAATTACTTCACCCCGGCCTCATCCCAAAATAATGCCCGTAACAAAAAAATATCTACTTTTATAGCCTGAATTCTGCCAAATACTAATCGCAAACCCGTATACCCCCGATGATTAAACGAATTGAAACTCTTGTGCTTGGCATACTTTTTACAGTGACCGGTTTCGGACAAATACCTGCAGGATACTATGATGCAGCTGCAGGCCTGCATGGAGCGCAGTTAAAAACTGCATTACACAGAATAATAAGAGGACATACCAGGTATAGTTACGACCATTTATGGACATCGTTCGTTACAACGGATGATAAACCGAACGGAACAGTATGGGATATATACAGCGATATACCCGACGCTACTCCAAACGGAAGTCCTCCCTACGTTTACACATTTGGCCCCACCGGTAACCAGTGTGCAACCACACCGGGATACGAAAATAGCTGCTATAACCGCGAACATTCCTTTCCAAAAAGCTGGTTTAACGGACAGGATATATCGACAGATACCATGTATACCGATAAGTTTCACCTTTACCCGGCCGATAGCTATGTAAATTCGAGGCGCAACAATTATCCTTACGGGCAGGTGACGAACCCTACCTGGACTTCGCAGAATGGAAGCAAACTGGGCCCTTGCTCCTATCCCGGGTATACAGGAATTGTTTTTGAACCGCGAAACGAATTCAAAGGCGACCTTGCAAGGACCTATTTCTATATGGCAACACGCTATGAAAGCCGCATAGCTTCATGGCAAGCAGATGATCCTTACGGCGATGCAATTATGAACGGCACTTCATTTCCATGTTTCGAGCCCTGGTTCCTGAATATGCTGCTGGCATGGAACGCCGCCGACCTGGTCAGCGTGAAAGAGACAGAAAGGAATAATGATATTTATACCAACTACCAGCATAACCGAAACCCGTTTATCGACCACCCCGAATATGTGAACGACATATGGGCGTATGCCCCTGCAGCGCTCCCTGAACCTACCAACGAACCAGCCGATTTCAGCTCGCATATGCTGCACCTGCAATGGCAGGATGCAACAGGGGGAGTTTTACCCGATGGCTACCTTATCCGAATGAGCAGTGTAAGCTTTGCCGCTATACAGTCGCCTGTTGACGGTGTGTCCATTACCAACAGCACTGCCGATAAAAATGTGCTTTACGGTATAAAAGAAGCCTGGTTCACCAACCTGACTTCCGGAACGACTTACTACTTCAAATTGTATCCTTTTACAGGTACCGGCGCAGATATTAACTACAAAATTGACGGTACCATTCCTCAGTTAACACAAAGCACGACACCCTAATTCCTTTTCTTCCAGGTATTTCACCTGTAAGTATTGGCTTTAAACTAAAATCAAGGAGTTATGAGTTGTGTTATGAGTTAAGTCGGGATAACAAATACATAGAGTCAGGAAAATATTCTTCAGGCATTGGTTTCCAGAAACCAGAAACATCCACTCGTAAATCGTAAATCGTCCCTCGTAACTCGTAACTCGTACCTCGTACCTCGTACCTCGTACCTCGTAAATCGTCCCTTGTAACTCGTAAATCGTAACTCGTAAATCGTACCTCGTACCTCGTAAATCGTCCCTCGTAACTCCTCATATATTTCTCGTAAGTTTCTCAACCAGGCGGAATTTAAAGAAGAATTCCCTGGCTATAACCCGCAGCAATGTATAGGAAGGAATAGCCAGGAGCATACCGACTATGCCGCCCAGGCTTCCACCAATAAGGATTACTATAAAGATTTCGAGCGGATGAGCTTTAACGCTGTTGGAATAAATTATAGGCTGAAAAAGCATGGTATCGAGAAAATGAACCCCGAATGTAACAAAGGCAATTTTAGCGGCCAGGGTGGTTATGGTGGAGTATTCACCTGCGGCAATTGCGGCTGTAAAACCAAGTGTCAGGCCCATGGCTGTGCCGAATACCGGCCCCAGGTATGGTATAATATTTAGCAATCCTCCAAGGAAACCCAGCAGCAGGGCATTCTTCACACCCAGGATGAGAAAGCCGGTTGTGATCAGGGTCATTCCCCCGAATATTTCGATAACAACTCCGGTAAAATAGCGCCTCAGCAGCCTGATTGAATTATTAAATACCTTATGCATGGGTTCCGAATACTTCTCGGGTAAAACCAGTAAAACTATGTTTTCGAACAAACGATCATCCTTCAGGAAGAAAAAAGCAATAAACATGATTGAGAAGATGTCGATAAATAAGGAACCGGCAAACCCGAGAAGCCCGTTTAAAAAGGAGGTAACCGAGGAAATACTGAAGAGCGATTTGGCATTCTCGGTTATTAAGCCCTGCAACGTCTGCCCATTGGGAATCATTCCAAAGCGTTTCAGTTCACTTTGAAGTGTCGCCAGCGGGCCCTGAAGTTCGAATGAGATTTTATTCAGGTCGATCTGTGCCAGGGCCTGCGCTTCCTGGTAGATAAGCGGCACAAAAAGGGCAATAAGGCAGATAAAACAGGCAAGGAACATCAGTAGGGTGATAAATGCACTGATGGCGTGAGGAATATGGATCTTCCAAATCCTGATTTTATCAATAAATTTAACTACCGGATGGCCAACAAATGAAACTACCGCAGCAATAATAAGGTAAACGATAAGGAATGAAAAACGCCAGGCCAGGTAAGCGCCAAAAATGATAAGTAAAATAACCCCTATTGTTTTCAGTATCCTGTCCATGTTTGCAGTATATAGCTATATTGTTGATTTCAGGAGTGTAAATATAGTAAAGAAATCCGGGAAAATAAATTAAATGCTTTTACCATGCCGGCATGGTCAGGTTAGAGGGGAATACCGGGAATCCCATATTGGGTGTTGAGTTAATTGGGTTTGGTTCTGTTTAAGAAAAATGCAGGAATCGATTGTACTAAGTGCCCGGTGCAGAGTGCCCAGTGCATATAATACTTTAAACAACAGAAATTAGGATACAGACATAAATAGACGGAGTATAGAGTGCCAAGCACCAGGCACTGAGCTCTGAGTGCTATACATAGAGCACTGAGCACTATGCAATGAGCACATTAGACCCGAAAGTACAAATCCCACAATGTTCTAAAATAGAATCTTTGGTTTCAATAAACACATTTCAATAAAAATACTTTACCGAACTAACACCCGGCACAGATACCCGGCATTGAGCACTCTGGACCATACGTTCGGCGGAAAAGTTCCATTATACTCCCGGGAAGAATAAAAGTGGATTTTGCGCCCTCAGCAGAATATCTATTCTACCCTTTTGAGATTATCCTTCTTATTGGTTTTCATCACATAAGGCACCTTTTCTTCAACAACATTGCTGGTATCGAGGCCATAAGTCCTGATGTCGGAAGTCGAGATGCGGGCAAGCCATAAAAACACGTTGAGTATAAACTGTTTGAAGGGTGCGAAGTCGAAATCGTAATTCTGAATACGGCGTATGATCACATAACAGAAATCGGCCGGTATATTGTGTTTATGCAAGGCTGCATAGTCCGATTTCAGATTAATTTCCTTTGTGTGTATCAGCTCCTCCAGTACATGCTTGAAGTACAGGTTTATGCGCGGCTGGACTTTAAATCCCAGCCTGAATTCGACCCTCATCAATACACCGGGAATACTATTTTCGACCGAGTATTCCAGAGTATGGGGTTCGTCGGTGATATGTACATGAAGCAACCAATATGTGCTTGCCCTTTTTGGATTTTTATTGAATATGGAATATAATATCTTGGTTTCAATCTTTGAATGGTGGTTTGCCAGCGAAATATATACAAGGTTTGAAGCGAACAGAGGAACCGATTCATCTTTGCTCAGATCCGTCAATGCCTGGGCATAATCGGCAAGATCAACGTAGCGGGTAAACTGGTTTTTTATATTCCGGCCCCTGTGCCATGCATACATTATGAAAGCGATAAGCCCTCCCAGAATCAAAGTAAACCAGCCACCAAGCATAAAATTACCAAGGTTCGCCACAAGAAAGGTTCCCTCGATGACAAATGATCCCAGGGCAAAAACCAGTATTGCAAATGCAGTCCTTTTAAGTCGTTGCATCAGGGCGATCATCAGCACTGTGGTCATTAACATGGTAACGGTTATGGCCAGCACATAAGCCGCCTCCATATTCGCTGAGCTGCGGAATGTAAGCACAACCGCTACAATCGCAAGGAAAAGCAGCCAGTTGACGGAAGATAAATACATTTGCCCTTTGCGGGTAGTAGGATACGAAATGCGCACCTTAGGCCACAGGCTTAATTGTATGGCTTCGCTGATAATTGTGTAGGAACCGCTGATCAAAGCCTGGCTTGCAATAACAGCAGCGATTGTAGCTATTACGACACCTATTGGCAGAAACCAGGAAGGCATGATAGCAAAGAAAGGGTTCGGATAGGTTCCCGTTGCCTGCGGATGAAGCAATACCCACGCACCCTGGCCCAGGTAATTCAGTATCAGTGCTGTTTTGACAAAAATCCAGCTTACCCTGATGTTTTTAATGCCGCAATGCCCCAGGTCGGTGTATATGGCTTCGGCGCCGGTTGTGCAGAGAAAGACCGCTCCAAGCAAAAGATAACCGTGGGGATGATGCGATAATAAATCGATTGCATAAACCGGGTTAAAGGCTTTTAATATCAACGGGAATTGCACCACCTGCACTATTCCAAGAACGCTCAGCATAATAAACCACAAAAACATGATGGGACCAAATGAGGTCCCGATAGCAGCCGTACCAAACTGCTGTATCAGAAAGAGCCCGATGATAATGAGTAAGGCAACAGGAAGTATTTCAAGGGATGGGTTTTGAAGATGCAGTCCTTCCACTGCCGAAACAATTGTGATGGACGGAGTCAGGATGCAGTCGGCAAGGAAAGCACTTGCACCAATAACAGCAATCACCAGCAGCCATTTCTTGCTTTTCCTTACCAGCGCATATAAGGCGAGAATCCCTCCTTCTCCTTTGTTATCGGCCTGCAGAATAATATAAATATACTTAACCGTGGTTTGCAAAGTGAGGGTCCATATAATGCACGAAATAGTCCCGATAATGGTATCGACCGAAACAAAGCCCTTCGAAACTCCCAGTATGGCCTTCATTACATACAAAGGTGAAGTTCCTATATCGCCAAAAACGATTCCCAGAGTGATGAGTACACCTGTGACCGATAATGTAGTATAAGCCCTTGTAGATCTGAGTCGCATCGTTTAATATGGCAGAAGGAGTACTATCGCAGTAATTGAACAAAAGCATCAAACAAACAACACACTGAACCTTAATGGTTTGAAATATCCGTATCCATTATGACGTGTATGATTAAGATTTGCAAATATAAAGCTTAAATCCGAGACTGATTCCATAAGTTCTGACCTTAAAAACA
>CAISRK010000509.1 GCA_903887815.1 uncultured Bacteroidales bacterium
ACCCAGGTATTGTTTGGCGAAACCTTTACGGTACTCGAGGAAAAAGCGAACTGGTTATTGATCCGCCTGCATCTCGATAACTATGAAGGATGGATCGACCGTAAACAGTCGATGACGGTTTCCAATGACTTTATTGAGAAAATAAACGCAGGCTCAAAGCATATTGTTATCGATAAAACGGCTGAATGTTACTGCCGAAACGACAGCAGTTTCATATTACTTGGCAAAGGCTGCCACATGCCTCTTTCGGCTGCAAATACTTTTCATCTTGGCGACAGAGTTTATACTACCCTCAGCAAATGCAAGGCAGTTCCCCGAAGGTTTTCAGAAGCTAAAGTTGCAGCTACCGCAATGGATTACCTTAACACGCCTTATTTATGGGGAGGTCGAAGTATTATGGGCATCGATTGTTCAGGCCTTGTACAGGTTGTATATCATGCATGCGGTTTCGATTTGCCGCGCGACGCTGCCCAGCAGGCCGTGAAGGGCGAAACCATCGATTTTGTAGATGAGGCACATACCGGCGACCTTGCATTCTTCGATAATCCCGCAGGTGAAATTATTCATGTTGGGATTATTGTTGACCAGGGCAAGATACTTCATGCGTCAGGCCAGGTAAAAATTGACAGAATTGATCACAACGGCATTTTCAGTACCGACCAGGGGATGTACTCACATAGCCTCAGGATCATCAAACGGTTGAAGTAAACCCCTGACTGGCTCATGGCTTAAAGGCATGTTGTGCCCTGTAAGCTTATTCCTGGTTAAATTCCTGTTCCCAGAGTTTCTTATTGTCAGCATTGAAACAGCTTACAGTCATTTTTCGTGCTTTAGCCGGGCCGCTGAATCGTATCATACCATAATTATGTTCCATAACAACAGTACCAGGAATACGGAGAGTATTTTTCCAGGATTCACCCGAAGTATTCGACCCGGAAGTAAAGGCTGAAAAAGTCAGGTCGTATATAGTAGGTTTCCCCTGTTGCCGGAGAGCTGACATTTCGGAGTAATGAACATCGCCAGTAATAAAGACCACATTTTTAATATTGTACTTGTATATAAAATCAATGATCTTTTGCCGCTCAGTATTAAACCCGTTAGCCGAATATATTTCGGCTTTAACATCAGCGGTGGACAGAAACTGCCCGCCCATTGCCACGATTTTATAGGTCGCTTTACTGGTTACAAGGTTTTCGAGCAACCAGTCAAGTTGTTTCTGTCCCAGCATGGTCTTATTTTCATTATCAATCTCGTCAGGATCGCGGTACCAGCGGTTGTCGAGAAGGAAGAAATCAGCATCACCCCACTGGAATGATGTTATTGCACCGGGCATTTCACTGGTACCGGTGGCAGGATTTCCCCAGAAAAGATTAAATGCCTTCAAAGTCTGGTCCTTGTTGACAAATGACTTATTGCTGTTATCAGGTCCGTAATCATGATCGTCCCAAATCGCATAGTGCTGTGTCGATGCCAGGAATGGTTGTAATTCGGGCAATGAGCGTGTATGATTGTAACGTTTAACAATACCGGTCCAGGAATTCCAGTCAGGTTCACGCAGGTATAGATTATCACCAAGCCAAAGCATTAAATCAGCCTTTTGCGAAGCCATCCCTGTAAATATCTGGTAATCCGATCCATAGGGCTTACCGGAACGGTCATATTCAGGTTGGTTTATATAAGCACAACTCCCGGTAAGCATTGTAAAATCGGGAGGATCGCTGCGCCATCTCCAGTTCGGAGGTGTAGCAAATTCAGTTTTGTAAGGCAATTTTACGGGTTTATTATTGATAAACAGGGTATAGCTGTAGCGATGTCCCGGTTCGATTGAATCAGCTATAAGCTTTGCAATAAATGCATCTTCGGGCCGGGTTTTAATTTTGGCTGTTCGCCTGGTAAACTTCGGATCCGTTAAATCGGAATAAACAGCATATACTTCAGCTGTTCGTGTGGACTGAACCCATATGAGTGCTTCACGCATATCAGCATACCCCGGCATCGGACCTGCCTGAAGCAAAGGATTTGAAACTTTCTGGGCTATCGAAAACACCGGAAGCAGAACTAAAGAAATTAAGCAGGTGAGCAAAATGGTCTTTTTCATGGTTTGGGTTTTAGCATATCAATGACTTCCTGAAGATCACCATCTGTTTTAACAGGAGTAATTCCAAGCAAATAAGCCAGCAGAGGATAAATATTTACATTACGAAACGAGGGTTGTACAAAATTTTGCTTAAAAGCCGGTCCTGCAGCATAAAAAATAGCATGAATATCCGTGTTGCGGGTTTCGTATCCGTGTGTGCCACCTGTAAAATCTTTTTTAGGTTGGTTAAGTGAAACCGCCCACGACGAATCAGCAACAACAATTATATCCCCTACCCGCGGATTGGTTCCATAGTTCAGATATGCCGGTACTTCGTTAGGTTTCCAGACTTCGATGCCATGAGCCTTTTTAAGGGATGAATAGGCTGAATCAATCCATGCACCTTCGGCATAGATATTAAAATTGGGATTTCCGCCTTCGATCCGCACCGGCCAGGCAGCTGGAATAAAATTGCGGAGCACGGTATTGCGTTCCGACGAAATAGCTCCCATACCATGGTCGGAAAGAACAATAAAGTTGATATTATCACCATCAGGAAGTTGCCTGATCCGGGAATATAGAATTCCCGTGAGGCTATCGATAGTATGAACCATTTTAAAGGTTCGCGGATCGTCGGGTCCATATTCATGACCAACTCCATCAGGTTCGTGGTAATAAGCCATTACAAGCTGTGGTCGGAGATCCGGAGGCAGACTCAGCCATTTAATGATTGTATCGATCCTGTTAGCAAAAGGAACTTTCTCATCGTATATTTTCCAATAATCAGGATGAAGTCCCTCAATAGCCACTTCGCTCCCTACCCAGTAATAGGAGGCTGTCAGGAGTCCCTGGTGCTGTGCTGTAATCCATATAGGTTCTCCTCCATAGAACTGAGGATCGAATCGGGCTTCGTTATTAGCCATCGAATACGACCTGCCGGTTTTCCGGTCGTAAAACGAGTTATTCACTAAGCCGTGGTGATCAGGTACCAATCCGGTCGCAATGGAATAGTGATTAGGAAACGTTTTTGAAGGAAATGACGGTATGAGTGAGACAGCCTTAACACCTTCGGAAGCCATCTTATTAAGTGTGGGAGTGTTTGTTTTAGCAGGATAATCCCAACGAAAGCCATCAAGCGAAAGGACAACCGTGGTTTGGCTTTTTTTAACCTGGGCCGTAGAAGTTTCGCGAACTAATGCGATTATTAAAACAACAAACACCAATGCCCAGAATCGCTTTTGATCCATTTTAAAATCGTTTAGAAAAGTAAATCTCAGTTGCAGAATAAGTTATTTACAAAAAGTGGGTAATCGGTAATAATCACCCCGATTTTCCTGTTAACGGGCAGGCTGGTGTAATAACCCGCATCGAAATGAATGGATTTATTCCTGATGCTTTCACTCATATCGGTCATCAGGAGAACTTTTTTAGTATTTATTTCATTCACCAGGTCCTCAGGCGTATCCTTATTGATGTATGCTATGAGTTGTGCCGAAGGAATATTAAGTCCGAGCAGTGAATTCCATTGTTCGTGGTTTTGCACTAACGCCGAAATCATCATTTTACTGGTAACTTGCAAAGCCAGCTTTGTATTTTCCGAGGTAAATGTAAGCAGAATACATTTTGATTCCATCTGAATAAGCTTGACCTGTTTTATTACTTCCTCAAAAATGGGGCCTTTAACATCCAGCATTAAAATAATATTTTTATCCTTAAAATGCCTGAGTATATCAATAAAAAGCGGGATCTTTACGGAAGTAAAAGTTCCATTCCGGTCATTCAGCCTCAAGGTATCGATATAACTGTCCTGAAGATTGCTGATTTTACCTGTTCCGTTAGTCGTTCGATCTACAGTTTCGTCGTGCATAATATAAAGACTGCCTGAAGCACTTTTCCTGACATCAAACTCAATTGCAATGGGTGTACGGCATGCATTTTCCAGCGTATAATCAAATAATAAAACAGAGTTTTCGGGCAAACCTACATCAAATCCTCCCCTGTGACCAACAACAAGGGGGCCTGAAAAGGATTCAGGGATTGGTAACAGAGTTGAATTTAGTACCGACTGGCAGTTGGCCGCCAAAGTGAGCATCAACAGGCTGTATAGAAATATAAACTTATGCATAATCCTGACAGGCAAATTCTATTCCTAAATTTAAACATGCTATATTAACAAATAAAAAAGCACCCGGAGAAATTCCGGATGCTTTTTTGTCGTTTACAGTAAAAAATACTAGAAGATATAACGGATGCCAAACTGAGCCTGCCATACATTGTCGATGTTGATACTCTTTACAAACGAATCCCTAAGCAGGATCGTTGAAGAGGTACCATCATCATTTTTGATTGACTGGGTAGCAAACTTGTAAGTTGGAAGCCCGTTTACATCAATTGAAGATACAGTAAGAGGAGCGCTTGTAGTACTAACAGTACCAACACCCCACTTGTTATTCAGCATATTGCCGGCATTTAGGATATCAACCCTGAACTGGAGGGTATTTTTCATTCCTTTGGTTCCGACTTTGAAATATACTTCCTGTACCAGTGAGAAGTTGAAACGGGTAAGCGTTGGGTAATAGCCTCCGTTACGCTCGGCATAGCCTCCGCGACGAGTCGACAGATAAGGATTACCGTCAATATAGGCATCGTAAGCAGCCTGCTGTTGTGCGGCAGTATAAACTACTGTTCCGACAGTAAGGGAAGCAAATTTCATTTCCGATGCACTGTTAGGAACATAGATCAGGTCGTTGGTCTGACCGTCGCCATTCAGGTCGTTACCATAGGTATAGGAAACCTTGCTACCGGTTCGCAAATCCATACCTAACGAAATTAGGGTCGATCCGCCTGCTTTGTCACCATAATCGAGACGGTAACTTACAAGTCCGATAACGCGCTGTCTCAGGTCGTTGTCAGCATAGGATAAACCAAGGTAGTTTTGTCCGTCAACTGTAGGCATATTGGCCTGAACCGTACTTCCGACTGACTGTATATCCTTTGCAACACCGTAGGTATATGCAATGAAACCGCCAAATCCATTAGAAGTAGTTTTTTCGAGTTTTCCAGTCAAAGTATAGGAAGTTCCTTCTTTGGTATTTTTAATAACAAACACATTGGTAGTTTGGGTATTATAGAAGCGTGCTGCGTTCAGGCCTGTTCCTGAAACACCTGAACCCGGGAACCTGTCGCGGCCGTCAGGACCGGTAAACATAGTATCAGCGGCTTTAAGGTTAGCATCTATATACCTGAGACCCTGGATAGTTTTATTGTAAATAAATTCACCGGTTACGATGAGCCCCCATGGAAGTTTATAGTCAAACGCAAGGTTCGTTTTCCAGATTGAAGGGTATTTAAGATCCATATCAGTTGCATTAACTACATAAGCAGGCAATGTTGCGATATCAGGGTTTGAAGCAGGTAAGAACTGGGTTGGGTCGAGCCTGAACGGATATGCTTTTGTATTGGAATAGCTCATGAGACCTGTGTTAACGCCATTGTTACCCAACTGGTTTGAAACCAATACCTGCGGGATACGTGATACAAACAGACCAGTACCACCACGAAGTTGTAAGGTTTTGTCGCCAAGCACATCATAATTAAATCCTACCCTCGGTGAAACCAGTATTTTTGTTCCGGGGAAAGTACCTGTGTTCACTTTATAGTCATTGCCATTCTCATCTTTATAGGTGAGACCTGCAACCACCGAATTATTGAAATCCGAAGCACTGGCATCGTTGTAATCAAATACATCAAACCTGAAACCACCTGTAATAGTCAATTGATCAGTAGGTTTGTATTCATCCTGGATGTAGGCACTATAAGTTGACACTTTAAGGGTCTGCAATGGGTCAGCTCCGTTTGGAAGGCGCGAATAACGAAGGTTATACCTGTTTACTGCTACTGGCGAAAATGCGCTGTCCGGACTACGTTTGAAACTTTCAACAGCTTTCTTAAAGTCGGCTATTGAGTTGTAAACATAAACTCCGTTGGATGACGGGAAAAATACGTTATTCGACTTATAGTATTCGTACGAAACCCCTGCAGTGATGGTTTGTTTACCTAAATAATACGAAATGTTATCCGTAAGATTAAGCGTAGAGTAGTTTAACTTGTTGCTAGGAGTGAACGGGTCGAAACCTACTGAAGTGTATGTTTTGCCATCCTTCAGAATGTCAATACTCGGGAACATATCCGACATATAATCCCTATCCTCTATCTGTTTGTTATAGGTAGCGATAAAATTGTTCGAGAGCTTATTGCTGAAATTCGAGTTTAACTCAACAGCAAGTGAGCGTGTGTTATCCTGGATTTTATATCCTGTATTTTGGGGGGATATAGCATCAGCAAGGTTTGTACGGTTACCGAACCCTGCGGTATTGCTACTGTTGCTGTTGCTGATAAGCTGGCCGGCTTGTGAATTATGTTGCGAATACCTTACTGATAGTTTGTGCATTTTGTTGATGTTATAGTCCAAACGCACCAGGAATTTCTGGCTGGTAACATCATTATTGAAATTATCAAGGGCACCGAGGTTGAAATTGAAATTCGACATCATGAAGTTGGCAAGATCTTCCATATCCGAATAAAGAACACGTGAAACGTTTCCTGTTTGTGTTCCTCCCCTGTTCAATGACCAATCCAGTGCAGGTTTGCTGCTGTTAAATTTCTCGGCATTGAAGAAGAAGAAAAGTTTATTTTTAATAATCGGGCCTCCGATGCTTAAACCGGCAGTTTTTTCATCGATGGTAACCGGTGTGATGTCTTTACCGTCAGCCTTAGAACCAGCTGTAGCGTCGCTGCGGAAAATATAGTAACCAGTTCCATGGAATTCGTTTGTACCTGATTTGGTAACAGCATTGATACTGGCACCCGAGAATCCGGATTGGCGAACATCGAAAGGAGCTACGTTTAGCTGAAGTTCCTCAAGAGCATCGATTGAAACGGCTGTTGTCCCTGTACGTCCCCCTGCCTGGGCCGAAGAGCCTAGTCCGAAACCATTATTGAATACAGATCCGTCAATCGTAAATGTATTAAAACGTGAATCCTGGCCTGCAAATGAACTGCCGTTTCCAAAAGGATTGTACCTGATAATGTCGTTGACTGTGCGGCCGATGGTTGGGATTGCCTCAATTTTAGCTACATTGTAGGAAGTAGAAGCTCCTGTACGGTCAGAGTTGAATACATCGCTGCGATCCGAAACAATTTCTACACCTGTCAACTGTGAACTACTCTCAACCATTTTAAAATTCAGGTTCGAAGTAACACCAAGAGCCATAGTCAAATTGTCGGATACCTGTTCCTTAAACCCAACGAAAGTAACTGTAACCTTGTAAGGTCCACCAACGCGCATACTGTTAATATTGTAATGGCCTTCGCTGTTGGTAACAGTTGCATACTGGGTTCCCGAGGGAGTGTGTACAGCTACAACTGTAGCACCGGGTAGAGTTTCACCTTTTGAGTCAGCTACTGTTCCGCTTAGACTCGCTGTAGTAACCTGGCCAAAAGCAAAGGAAACTGTAATTAATAAGGCAGCCAACAGCAGAAATTGCCTGGGTAACCTTCGGATTGAGAGTACTGTTTTTTTCATGGTTTGTTAATTTGGTTAGCTAATTGGTTGATAGTGATTAGAGATTATTAGGTATTTTTCTTTAAAAATTCTCAACTTATACAACATTGGTATAAAGTTGCAAAATTCGGGAATAAAAACTTTACTGGTTGACCC
>CAISRK010000510.1 GCA_903887815.1 uncultured Bacteroidales bacterium
GATGAACCTCTTGCCGGTCTCGATGCCAACAGTGTAATTATTGTAAAGGAACTGATCAGTAAGCTGGCAGCGTCGGGAAAGACAATTTTTTACAGCAGCCATATGATGGATATTGTTGAGAAGGTGAGCGACCGGATTATACTTATAAATGAAGGAAATGTAGTCGCCGACGGAACCTTTGAAGAACTAAAACAAAAACAGGGCGATAGCAGCCTTGAACAGATTTTTGCCCACCTTACAGCAACCGAATCGATGTGGGAAGCCAGCGACAAACTTATGGATGTGCTTGCTAACAAGATAACACGCTAAGATTCAGGTTATGAATATTTTTGATAAATTTTTCCTGAAGCTGTTTCTCCTTTCAGGCCCGCTTTTACAGAGGATGAATGTAAACCTTGATCACCTCGGGGCAATACTGCTTGCCAAACTTACAATGGATAACCGCCGACCTGCTGCGTTTCAGCAGATGAAAGTCGCAAAGGAAAAGAAGGAACTCAACCAGGCCACACTGAAAACGATGTTTGTTTCGCTGATTATGGGCCTGTTTCTGGTGATCAGCTTTGCCATAGGCAACGATCTCACCACCAGGCTCACTATTTTTTTCTCCATGTTTATTTTCATGCTGGCGGCAACCTTAATCACCGATTTTACCTCTGTGCTTATCGATACGCGCGACAACCTGATTATTCTACCGAAACCTGTCAGCGATCAGACATTTGTAACGGCACGCCTTATGCATATTGCAATTCATATCAATAAGCTATTGCTGCCCCTGGCGCTGCCCACGCTTATTGCGGTAATAGTAAAGGGAGGCCCGGTTACTATTCTGCCATTCATCCTGATGATCTTTTTTGCAACCCTGCTAAGTATTTTCCTCGTAAATGCAGTTTACCTCCTGATTTTAAAAATATCAAAACCATCTAAATTCCAGTCCATTATCACGTACTTCCAGATTGCTTTTGCAATTGTTATTTATGGCGGTTACCAGATTCTGCCCAGGATGATGGCCCAGGCGGGTATCGAACACCTTGATATTACAGCGATCCGGAATATATGTTTCTATCCGCCTTACTGGTTTGCCGATGCCTGCGTTAGTCTTTCGTCACTGTCCTTTCCGGCTCATGCCCTTTACAATCTTATGCTTGCCACAGTATTTCCTTTGCTGAGTATATGGATTGTTGTGAAGTATTTTGCCCCGGCGTTTAACCGGAACCTGTCGGGGATAAGCAGTACTTCCGAAGAAGTCAGGATAAAACCCGTGCAAAGCAACACCGCCGGAAATTACAGGAGAAGCCTGATTGAAAAACTTGCTTCGGTTTTAACTTCCGGGAGCAGCGAATATATGGGTTTCCTTTTTACATGGAAAATGATGGGTCGCAGCAAGGATTTTAAAATGAAAGTATATCCTGGGTTTGGATACATGATTGTGATTCTAGCCATGATGCTTATACAGTCAAAAAAGATTGAGCTTAGCGATTTCAGCGGCATGTCGGACCGGGGAAAGTCGATTTTTCTTATCGTGATGTATATGAGCAGTTTTATTGTTATTTCAGCTATAAACCAGCTTCGTTATTCGGAGAAATCAAAAGCGGCATGGTTGTTTGCCATCACCCCGGTTGATATCCCCGGCAGGCTGATAAGCGGCGCCCTGAAATCGGTTTTCCTGGGATTTTATTTACCTGTAGTTCTTGTTTTTTCGGTGATTTCATCATTGCTTATTGGTCCTGCAATTATCCCAAACCTTATATTAGGTTTCTTTAATGTATTAACTGTCACAACATTGATGGCATATATCAATTTAAGAGAGCTTCCATTTACGGTCTCTTCCCAGAATGTATCAAAAGGAACAACCACCACAAGGAATATGGTAGCTACGTTTATCCCCATAATCCTGGGGGTATTTCACTGGCTGATATTCGATTACCTGTGGGCAGTAGTTATTCTTGCCATACTTGCCATTTTTGCCGCATGGATGGTAATGGATTCGGTACGAAATCTCAGCTGGGCAAAAATCGAAAACTTTGATGTAAACAGGTAAGCCTGAAGTGAGTAGTTGCATGAACAGCCATCACGGTTTCCGGGGAAGTTTCAAAGAAATAAAAGGGAAAGATCAGGAAGTATCCGAAAAAGCGTTTATCCTTTAGCCAGGGCC
>CAISRK010000511.1 GCA_903887815.1 uncultured Bacteroidales bacterium
CCTGGACATAACTCCATTCAGTGCATTTAGTTTCCATTCGGGGCTTGGGGGTGATTTGCTCTTTAAACAAGCCCGTTTGTACGACTACAAATTCCTGAATGATGAGTCAACTTTTGATATTGCAGGTGGAAACCAGATGAATATGACAAGTGCCTTGTTTAATAAGACTGTAGATAACTTCAAATGGGTTTGGGATAACTACCTTACTTATAATAAAACATTCGGAAAGCATGATATTAAACTTATGGCAGGCACAACAGCCGAGAAATTTAAAGAAACCTGGCTTTACGGTATGCGCAAAGAAGTTCCTGCTGATCCAAACCTCTGGTACCTGTATAACGGACTTGCCAGTAGTTCACAAAATGATGGCAAAGGAGATATGTGGACCAGGAATTCATACATGGGCCGATTAAATTATAACTACAACGACCGCTACCTGCTTACCGCTACTCTCCGCCGCGACGGAAGTTCCCGTTTTCCTGAAAAGAACCGTTGGGGAACATTCCCTTCAGTAGGTCTTGCGTGGAACATTAATAAAGAAAATTTCATGAAATCACAGCATATATTTGATATGCTGCGCATACGGGGAAGCTGGGGTGTTGTAGGGAACGACCAGATTGCAACCGATGCCTACATCAATACGATTGTGCCGAACCTTGCCTATCCATTTAACGGAAGTACAACCGGTGCAACTAACGGAAGCCAGATTAATCAGATCAAAGACCCGAATATAAAATGGGAAAGCACATCCGAATATGATTTCGCTCTTGAATTCGGGATGTTGAACAAAAGGTTGAGCGGCGAGTTTAATTATTACAATAAAGTAGTTGATAATGCGCTGATTTTCGTAAATATCCCTTCTACAGTGGGCGATGCCGATCACCAGATACTTACCAATGCAGCTTCAATCCAGAATAGAGGAGTTGAAATGCAGTTGAACTGGAAAAACCAGGTAAGCACAAATTTCTCGTATTCGGTTAGTGGAAACATAACTTTGAATAAGAATACAGTTATAGGTCTAAATGGAGGTGAGCCAATCTGGGGTGGTAATATAGGTGCTGCACAAGGATTCACCACGTATACAACCAACGACCATCCCATTGGCAATTTCTATGTTTTGAAAGTACTTGGTGTCTTCCAATCCGACCAGGAAGTTATTGATTACAAGGACAATAATGGAACCATTATCCAGCCGACCGCACATGCCGGTGAATTTAAATACTGGGATAAGAACAATGACGGGAAAATAGATGACAAAGATCGTGATTATGCAGGTTCCTATCAGCCTAAGGCATACTTCGGATTGAATTCGAGCGTTACTTATAAGAACTGGGATTTCGGGCTTGATATTTATGGAAATGTCGGGAACCAGGTTTACAACGGCAAACGTGCAATTCGTATCAATGGAAAAGATAACATTGAAGCGGCCCTTGTTTACAGCCGTTGGAACGGAGCAGCAAATCCGAGTCAAACTGAACCTGCTGCTAATACCGGGAACCTGCTTGCTTCCGATTACTTTATTGAATCAGGCAGCTTTGTAAGGATCAACAACCTCACAGCAGGCTATTCGCTTTCAACTGAAATGTTAAACAAACTCAGGATCAAGAGCCTGCGAATATATGTTACAGCTCAGAACTTGTATACACTGAAGAAATACTCCGGTTTCACAGCCGAACTATCGGGAAGCCCGCTTGATTCGGGAATCGAACTGAGTTCATACCCTACCACACGTACCATTGCTTTGGGATTAAATTTGAATTTTTAACTTAAAACAGGCTTCGCTATGAAAAAAATATATCTTTCTCTTTTCCTTGTAACTGTTTTACTTGTTTCCTGTTCAAAATCGTTCCTTGATGTTCCGGTGCAAGGTGGAGCAACTACTTCATCCGATCCTGACCTGGCAACCAAACTGGTAACCGGGGCATATAACAGTCTGCTGCAGGGCGACTCCTGGGGTTCCGGCGACGTGCATGGATTTGCATTTATTTCTGTTACAAATATTGCTTCGGACGACGCTGATAAAGGCAGTACAGCCGATGATCAAAAAGTTCCGGTAGGCGATATTGATGATTTCAATATTACTGCAACCAATAAATTTGCAGAAACTCTTTGGAGCGGTCATTACAACGCAATCGGGACTGTAAACCAGGCTCTTCTCGCGCTTAGCACAGCAAGTATCGACAATACTACCAAGACTCATTTGATTGCTGAGGTAAGATTTCTCAGGGGATATCTGTATTTTAACCTCGTAAGGATGTTTGGCGATGTACCCTTAGTGCTTCGCGTTCCAAAGGATCAGACTGATGCAAATAACGATCCTGCTTTCCAGACACGTGCCAATAAACAGATTGTTTACGATACTATAATTGCTGATTTGCAGTTCGCAGCCAACAACCTGCCTCTGAAAACAGCGTATGCGATGGGACATGCCAATAAAGGAGCAGCCGAATCGATGCTTGCAAAGGTCTATATGTACCTTCATAATTGGCAGAAAGTATACGACCTCACTTCTGAGGTTATGCATTCGAACCAATACAGTTTAGTTGATTATAATATACTCTGGAGACAAAAAGGCGAAAACTGTGCTGAATCGATATTTGAGGTC
>CAISRK010000512.1 GCA_903887815.1 uncultured Bacteroidales bacterium
GAAGAGCTGAAATTTATCCAGAATTCATCGGGAGGTGTGCTTGGACCGCAGGATTGCTGGCTGGTAATACGGGGTATCGAAACGCTCGCCCTTCGGGTGGAGCGTCAGTGCGAAAATGCCGCAAAAGTGGCGTCGTTCCTCGATTTGCACCCCGATGTGTATCATGTAAATTATCCCGGGCTTCCCTCGCACAAAAATCATGAAATTGCCAAAGTACAGCAGAATGGGTTGTATGGAGGGATGGTGTCGTTTTCACTCAAAAATGATACGGAAGAAGCTGCCCTGGCTATCGTAACTTCAACAAAATACTTCAAACTTGCCGAAAGCCTGGGTGGTGTGAAGAGCCTCTTATGCCACCCTTCGCAGATGACTCATAAATCGGTTCCCCGCGAAAAACGACTGGCTTCGGGTATAAACGATTCGCTTATAAGGCTTTCCTGCGGAATAGAAGATGCCGCCGATCTGATCAGCGACCTGGAACAGGCGTTTGTGAAGGTGCAGGTGGAAGGCAGAAAGTAGAGGGTGGAACAGTTTGATAGGATTGATGGGATTGATCCCGTCTTCCGACTTCCGACTTCCGTCTTCCGTCTTCCGACCTCCGTCTTCCGACTTCCGACCTCCAGCCTTTATGCACAAATAGAACTAATTAACAAATCCAAAATGACAAACGACAAAAAACTGATCATAGGCCTTTTCGGCTTCGGCGTAGTAGGCGAGGGGATATACCGTGTTCTGAAACAGACTCCCACACTGCAGGCGGAGATTAAGAAAATATGCATCAGGCATCCGGAAAAGAAACGCAATGCCCCGGCTGAATTGTTTACTACTGATGCTGAATTGTTGCTAAATGATGCCGACATAAATGTAATAGTTGAATTGATTGACGATTCTGATGCCGCCTGGGAAATTGTATCAGCCTCCCTGGGCAGTGGAAAGGCGGTGGTGAGTGCAAACAAGAAAATGATAGCTGCTCACCTGGCGGAACTGCTCCAATTACAGCTTGATAACAATACTTCATTACTTTATGAGGCAGCTGTTTGCGGCAGCATTCCGGTGATCCGTAACCTCGAAGAATATTACGATAACGATATGCTTAATTCAGTATCGGGCATAATAAACGGCAGTACAAACTATATCCTTACCCGGATGAATGAAGATGGTATGGCCTATGACGAAGCATTGAAACTTGCCCAACAGTTGGGTTTCGCCGAGAGTGATCCCACCCTGGATGTGCTGGGAACCGATGCGGCCAATAAACTCGCAATAATCCTGAACCATGCCTATGGAATCGTTTCCGATCCGGCCGACATTATGTGCAAAGGAATCACCCAACTGCACCCTGCTGATAGTGTGTATGCCAGGGAAAAAGGATACAGCATCAAACTGGTTGCACGCGCCCAGCGGGTAAACCACACCGATGTGGCCGCCTATGTTCTACCGACTTTTGTCGGCCCGCGGAGCCAGCTTTTCAATGTGCGTTTCGAATTTAACGGTGTTATTATCGGTACACGGCTGGCCGATGAACAGTTTATTTACGGAAAGGGAGCCGGCCGCTACCCGACTTCATCAGCAGTGCTGAGCGATATTGCAGCCTTGCGGTATGGTTATAAATATGAATATAAAAAATCGCATACCGGCGTGGATTACCAGGTTTCGGACAATCATGTTTTACGCTTGTATGTCAGTTGCCGCGATATTAACGATATTGTCCAGGATGATTTCATCAGCATTGACGAAACTTATTCCAGCCAGGACCGTAAATACATTACCGGTTCTATAAGTTTTGATAAACTCAGGAATGCAGCCTGGTTAAACAACCCTGATAATTCGGTAATTGTTTTCGAAAACCCCGGAGTGGCCGAAGATCACCAACTCGAAGAACTTGTTTAGGGACGGTTATTGTAAAAATGCTGACAAAATACCGGGATTCCTGCCTGTGAATTTTGCTCTGCAGGCATACCTGTTATTCGCAGCACTGCACTATCATAAGAATCTGAACCGGATATTGATAAATTAATCTGATATTTGCAGAAGCAATCTGCAACCGTATGGTAAAAATATCGGCAGTAATTATCACATACAACGAAGAACGCAATATTAAGCGGTGCCTTGCCTCCCTTGCGGGAATTGCCGATGAAATTGTTGTAGTGGATTCTTTTTCTACAGATAGGACTGAAGAGCTTTGCAGTCCATTCGGAGTGCGTTTCATTAAACATGCATTCGAAGGCCATATCGAGCAGAAAACCTGGGCTGCCAGCCAGGCCGTGTATGATTTTGTGCTTTCACTCGATGCGGATGAAGCCCTTTCGGAAACGCTTAAAAAATCGATAGCCGAAGTTAAAGCCAACTGGCAGTCGGATGGATATTCATTCAGCCGCTTAACCAATTACCTGGGGAAATGGATAAAACACTGCGGCTGGTACCCTGATGTGAAACTGCGTTTGTGGGACAGGCGGAAAGGCAACTGGGGAGGAAACAACCCGCACGATATGGTTATTATGGAAGAAGGATCTTCGGAACAGAGGATCAAAGGAGACCTGCTTCATTATTCATACTACTCAATCCGGCAGCACATCGATCAGTTTAATAAATTTACTGATATTTCGGCCGTGGATGCTGCCCGGAACGGCAAAAAAGCCAATATTTTCATCGCCATTGTTAAAGGAATCTGGAAATTCAAGCGTGATTATATTTTTAAACTTGGTTTCCTCGATGGCTACTACGGATTTGTGATTTGTTCACTCGGTGGATTTGCTACCTTCAGCAAGTATCTAAAAATAAGGGAACTAAAGAAAAAGCAGTAAATCGAAAAACTGCAGGTCCATCTGAATTCATTTGTTTTTCAAGAAAGCTGGTAATGCAATATGCAGTTGGCAATTTTCTTATGATTATTCTGGTTTGCCAAATGCCGGCTGATTTAAACCGATTACCAGCTTACCTCATTTTTTTCACCCGCTTTCAGGTTACTGATCACCAGGACTTTCTGCTGCATTTTCCTGCTGTCAAACCAGAGAGGATCATTCGGCTTAATGGAGTTATAAAGGTCAATGCTGGTTGCTTTGGGCTCAAAGCCATTTCCATTCACCTTTATTTGTTTGGCAACAGCTTCAAAGCCATGCAGTATCACCGACACAAACCTGAATTTACTTGTATAGGATTTAGCTGAAAGTGGTTCAATGATAATCTTCTTTGCAGTCGGATCGAATGTCATCTGCGTTTCGAGGAAACTCCCGGTTTCGTATGCATATGTTAGGCCATCATCTTCATAGTAATTGTATAACGAACCGTTACTTCCGAAATAAACGTGTACAAAAAGTGTATCCGAAGGCTTCTCGGTTGTACTTTGAACCAAAGTCTGCATCGGTATAATGCTTCCGCCCCGGGCAAACACAGGCAACTTGTCCAGCGGGCATTCAACCAGGATTTCCTGTTCTCCTTCGTATTTGTGTCCGTTCATAAAATCGTACCATTCCCCTTTTGGTAGGTACACTTTCGTGATGTCTTTTGTACTTTCGACCGGTGCAACCATTATCGACGGAGATC
>CAISRK010000513.1 GCA_903887815.1 uncultured Bacteroidales bacterium
ACTTCACCGGCATCGACGTTGAACGTATCCAGTTCAGCTGGGTTTCAGCTGCCGAAGGATTCAAATGGGCTGATGTTGTTAATAATTCAGTGAAAAAGATCAGGGAAATAGGCCCTTACGAAAATTACAACAAGATTGCCGTTTCCACTTTATTTAACGAGGAGGGCGTAAGCAATGAGTGATCTGATTAAGAAAGTAACAGCGTTACTGAACGATAAAACCATATGCGTTTTTATCGGGTACGAAAAAGGTTCGGCCGACCGCATAAGGGCTGCATTTGTCCGCAACGAGGAGCAGGCGCAGAAACTGGTGCTGAATGCATCGTGCACGAATAACCTTGCCGGCTACCTCATGAAACATGAAGTGAAACGCTTGGGCAAGCTGGGAATTCTGGCCAATGTTGCTGCATTACGGAGTATTATGCAACTAGCTTCGGAGTTCCAGGTAAAGGACGGTGAAGTTTTCGTGTTATTTGCAAACGCGGATGGATCTTTTACCGAATTCACCGATTTTCATTCCATTGAAGCTTATCTCGAAACAACCGATACCGGCATTAAAGCGGATGAGCAGGAAATGATTGCCCGCCTCGAAACGATGACAGGCCAGGAACGCTGGCTGTTCTGGAACAAAGAATTTGAAAAATGCATTAAGTGCTATGCCTGCCGCGCTGCCTGTCCCATGTGCTACTGCCACCGCTGTACCACCGATGTAAACCAGCCCCAGTGGATACCTGTTGCAAGCCACGAACTCGGTAACCTCGATTACCACCTGATGCGTGCCATGCACCTTGCCGGTCGCTGCGTAAACTGTGGCGAATGTGCCACGGCCTGCCCGATGGATATTCCGCTCAACCTGCTTACCTACCAGCTGATCAGCCCTATAAAGGCTACTTTTGGAGCAACTGCAGGAATGAAAGCGGATGCCATGTATGCACTTTCTACTTATAAACCCGACGATAAGGAGAACTTCATTATCTGATGCTATGGAGAAAAAATTAAAAATACTGAAACACAGCGATCTGCCTAAGCTGATCGAACGCTTCACTGCGAATGGATTTCCTGTGCTGGCGCCTGTACGCAAAGGCAAGGTAGTTGAAATCGAACTGGTTCAAACCCTCGATGATATCGCCCTCGACGTTTTGCTTTCAACACAGTCGGCTAAAAAAGCTGCTTTCCCGAAAGTGGAAAAAGTGCTTGAATATACACTGGAAAAATCGGGTACCAAACAGTTCCCTGTCGACCCTGACGGCTATAAAGAAACCATTCTTTTCGGTGTACGCCCCTGCGATGCATCGGGATTCAAATCGCTCGATGCCATATTCGGCGATGAACCAAAAGATCAGTTCTACCTGAAGAAAAAAGAAAAATCAACTATAATCTCCTTTTCATGCCCCGTGGCCGACGAATACTGTTTCTGCACTTCGGTGGGAGGCGGACCAGGCAATACGGCAGGAAGCGATCTGCAGTTTACCGGGATCAGCGATGAGGAAATCCTGGTTGAAATACTCACCGAAAAAGGGGAGAAGCTGGCAGCCTTGTTTGCCGGCCAGCTTGCCGAAGCCGGCAAAGACACCGACAAGACCAAATTCCTTGCCGATGTAAAGGTTGTATTTGATGTGGATGGCGTAGTTGAAAAAACAACCGCATCGTTTAATAATGCAGCATTATGGCTGGAACAGTCGCTGCGTTGCATCGGTTGCGGCGCTTGCGCTTTTGTATGCCCTACCTGTGCCTGTTTCGATTTCCAGGACGAGCAGAACACTAAAAAGGGAGTCCGGCTTCGCCTTTGGGATTCGTGCGGTTTCTCGCTGTTTACACTGCATACTTCCGGTCATAACCCGCGCGAGGTTCAGAGCCAGCGCTGGCGCCAGCGCCTTATGCATAAATTTGCCTACATGCCAGAACAGCTTCATGTTGTAGGATGCGAAGGCTGCGGACGGTGTTCAAGGGCCTGCCCGGTGGATATGAATATTAAGGAGCATTTGACCGCGATCGGAGCAATAGATTAGTTTCAGTGTTTCAGTGTTTCAGTGTTCTAATACAAGGCTAGTTATTATTGAAATGAGAGTTTTTATCTTTTTAGACAAAATAATAAACCTTTAAGAAATTCACAGAATGATATAGCCTGAAACTCTGAAACTTGAAACTCTGAAACATTTGAAAAAAAATATAAACAGAACTGTACAATAACCCCAGCATACAAAATAAAATGGAGCAACAGAATATTTACCAGCCTTACCTGATGGAGATCGAAAAGATCACCGAGGAGGCTCCCATGGTCAAAACATTCAGGTTGAAATTTAAAAACGAAGAGGAAGGCAATAATTTTTCGTTTCATACCGGTCAGTTCGGAGAGTATTCCGTTTTCGGCGAAGGAGAAGTTACTTTCTGCGTTGCCTCGCCGCACACCCGCAAAGGATACATCGAATGTACTTTCAGGGAAGCCGGACGTGTAACCACCGAACTTGCCAGCCTGAACGAAGGCGATACAATCGGGTTCCGCGGGCCTTACGGGAATATTTTCCCGATCGACGAATGGAAGGGCAAGAACCTGCTGTTTATTGCCGGAGGTATTGCTTTACCGCCTATGCGCAGCGTCATTTGGTCATGCCTCGATAAACGCGACCAGTTCAAGGATATATCCATACTTTACGGTGCCCGTTCGGTTGCAGATCTTGTTTATAAACAGGAACTGGAAGAGTGGAAAACCCGCCCGGATGTCAAGCTCGTTACAACAGTGGATCCAGGGGGCGAAACTCCTGACTGGAAAGGGGATGTAGGCTTTGTTCCTACCATACTCGACCGTATGCAGCCGGTGAGTGAAAATACAATTGCTATTGTATGCGGTCCTCCTGTGATGATCAAGTTTACGTTCCCTGTACTTGAAAAATATGGTTTTGCCGATGATCAGGTATTTACAACCCTCGAAAACCGCATGAAATGCGGCCTTGGGAAATGCGGCCGCTGTAATGTTGGAAAGGTTTTTGTCTGCAAGGACGGGCCGGTTTTTACCC
>CAISRK010000514.1 GCA_903887815.1 uncultured Bacteroidales bacterium
GAATAAATCACCAAATGGACGAAGGCCCTGATATAACCCGAATATTAACCTGATTACAGAAGGTAAACAAGGGCTGATTTTCAGCGTCCTCCTGTAATCATAACAAGGAGGATGCTACCATGACAGCATTAACCACATTTTATTTAAGCCAGATACTGGGAATGAAGATTCTTTCCCGGGACGCTGAAATTATTGGGAAGGTCTTGGATTTACTGGTGTATTCGGATCAATCGTCTTCCGATGACCCGGCGCGGCCAAACGTTGTAGCGGTTAAAACCGGGAGCAAGTCGCACCCTGTTTATTATAGTTTCAGCCACTTTGAAATTACACGGCAAAAAAATAAAATTGTTCTTCTGTGTTCGAAAAAACAACATATTGAAGAAGATGAGCTTGGCCGTTTCCTGCCTCTTAAAGAACGTATTCTCGACCAACAGATTGTTGACCTGAACGGGCGTAAGCTTGTGCGTGTTAATGATGTTCGGATGGTGTCGATTAACAGTGGTACATATGTGGTTGCTGTTGATGTTGGCGCCGAAGGTTTGCTGCGCAGGCTTGGCATGGCTGAAACAGCGAAAAGCATTGGATCGCTGATAAGAATGCCGGTACCATCAAAGTTTATTTTGTGGGACGATGTAGATACACTCGACACATCGAACTTAAATATACGGTTGGGAAAACCGCTTACCAAGCTTCAAATGCTTCACCCATCCGACCTTGCCGATATTATTGAAGAATTAGGCCGTAATAACCGTACAGATGTTTTCAGTAGTCTTGATGAAGAACAGGCTGCCGATGTACTTGAGGAAATGGATCCAAAACTACAGGTCGACCTTATCGAAAGCCTTCCTGTATCAAAGGCTGCTGATGTACTTGAAAAAATGCCTGCCGACGAAGCTGCCGATATTATCGACCTGCTTGAAAACGATAAAGCGGAACTCCTGCTCAACGAGATGGATTCGGAAACTTCGAGCGAAGTTCGCGAATTGCTTGAATATTCAAACCGTTCGGTAGGGAGTATTATGAGTACCGAATTTATGTCGTTTCACGAAAACGAAACGGTTGAACAGGCCTTGGCTACAATACGCGAAGCTCAGCCTGAAGAGCCATTATTGTACAACCTGTTTGTGGTAACACACAGCGGTAAACTTCTAGCTACTGTTTCGCTCCGCAACCTGGTTGTTTCTGATCCGGCGGTTATATTACGGGATATTATGCGCAAAAACCCTGTGTCAGTCGAAGACAATGACAAACTGGATTCACTTGCCGAAATAGTTTCGAAATACAACCTGCTTGCTGTGCCGGTTGTGAACCAGTACCAGGTTCTTGAAGGAATGGTTGTTATTGATGATATTGTCGACGACCTGCTTGGTGCGAGAAAAACAAGATAATTGCGGGAAGAAAAGGTATGACAGCAAGAATCACTCTTCAGAAAAAAGGCTGGTGGCGGAATATGCTTATATTCTTCGCCCTGCTGGGCCCTGGAATTATTACCGGCAGCGTGGATAACGACGCAGGAGGTATAACAACCTATTCGGTTGCAGGGGCACTCTACGGTTACAAGCTACTGTGGACCATGATTCCCGCATTCATAGTATTGCTGATTATCCAGGAAATGAATGCCCGCATGGGAATTGTAACGGGGAAAGGCCTTGCCGACCTTATCCGCGAGAATGCCGGTGTAAAAGTTACTTTCTTCATTTTTGTAGGACTTCTGATTGCCGACCTGGGAAATACAACAACTGAATTTGCCGGTGTAGCGGGGAGTATGAATATTTTCGGGATCAGCAAATACATTTCCGTTCCCGTTTCACTTGCCCTGGTCTGGCTGCTGGTAGTGAAAGGAAATTATAAAATAGCCGAACGCATATTCCTGGTTTTCAGCGTGTGCCTGCTCATGTATATCGTTTCAGCTGTGATGGGCAAACCGCATTGGGGCGAAATAGGCACTGCAATGGCCCATCCGCATATGGAATTTAATGCTCCTTACCTGGCCATCGTTATCGGAATCATTGGCACAACCATTGCCCCTTGGATGCAGTTCTATATGCAGTCGTCGGTTATTGAAAAAGGGCTGAAAATGCGAGATTATAAGTATACGCTTGTCGATATTGTTATCGGGTGCCTGGTAACTGTAATTGTAGCCTTTTTTATAATAATTGCCTGTGCTTCCACGCTACATGAGAATGGTATAAAAATCAATGAAGCCAAAGATGCTGCCATGGCGCTCAAACCCCTGGCAGGAAGCCTGGCTTCCACCTTATTTGCGCTTGGCTTATTTGTTGCTTCCATCTTTTCGGCCACCATATTGCCATTGGCTACTGCATTTTATGTATGCGAAGCCTTTGGTTTTGAGGCAGGTATCGATAAGAAATGGGAAGAAGCCCCTGAGTTTTACTTTCTTTATACCGGTATTCTTATACTCGCAGCAGCAATCATCCTTATTCCCAATGCCCCGCTGATTGAAATAAGCATCTGGTCGCAGGTAATAAATGGTATTTTGCTGCCGGTCGTGCTGATATGCATGATATTGCTGATCAACAACAAAAAGATCATGGGCAAGCATGTAAACAAACCTATGACCAATATAATTGGTTGGTCGACGGTGATTATTCTGGTAAGCCTTTCGTTGATGCTGTTGTTTATTCCTTTGTTTTCCTGACCAGGGTGGTTTCTTCACCTACTCGCAGGATGACTCCCGGGTACTTGCGGCGCAGTCACACCGTGAGTAAAAACCCAAAATCCTCTTTACATGATTTCCGCTATCGAAGTCTGATCCAGTATATTGAATGTATTATCGCGGATGGTTTGGAATATACTCTTTAACTTGCATTGTTTCTCGTCCTTACAGAATTCGCATGGACGATACGCCTTTTCCGACACACAATAGGTAAGTGCAATGGTTCCTTCGAAATGACGGATTATGGACGACATTTTTACTTCCTCAGGGCTTCGGAGCAGGAAGTAGCCGCCTTTCTTCCCGAGTTTGCTGCCCAGTATCCCCAGATTTTTCAGCTCCAGCAGTATATTCTCGAGGAAACGCTGTGGGATATTTTCGGAAGTGGCAATATCGCTGATCATAATGGCTCCATTCCCGAATTCGCGGCCTAATCTGGCTAACGCCAATATAGCATACCTTGTTTTTTTCGATAACATACTCAGCCTCTTTTACTTATTTCGCTTAACCCGGCAATATCCTTAATAATAATTTTTTTGCCCTCAAGTTCGATAAACCCTTCCTTGTTAAATCTTGATAGCGTTGTGATCACATTCTCATGCGAGCAGGCAGCAAACTGGGCCAGTTCCTTGCGGCTTAATGTAAAATCGAATCCCGAATTACGATAAACATGTTCCCACAAGTACAACAGCACATTCGCTATACGACCGTTCACATGGTTGTGCGCAAGGCTTATAAAATTGAAAATAGAATGCTGGAACATGTTCAGTGTGTTTTCGCACAATGCAAGGATATAGCTGGGATTGCGCATGGCAACCTGCACAAATGCCGGAAGATCGATCAGGCAGATATCGCATTCTTCAAGCGCCTCAATCGAAAAAATATTGGTCTCCTGAAAAAACAGGTTTGCTCCTCCCAGCAGTTTAGGGCCACGCACAACGGTCATGGTATAATTCTGTCCTGTTTCGTACTGGTAGCAAAACTTCACTATCCCGCTGTGCAGAAAGATTAAACTTTGCGCTTTCCCCCCTTGCTTGTAAACTACTTCCCCCTTTTTGAATTTAAGCTGAACCGAGGCTTTGCGTATAACCTCAAATTCATCTTCCTTCATAAACCGGCAACTCAGGCTCTTGAATACACACCGGTTACAGTCGAATAGTTCAACCCGTTTGTTTAACATGCTGAAAAAATTAAGTGTGAAGTATTAAATATTTCATATTGCATAATGGAATATACGATACAAATGTACACCAAATCGGTGAACATTGTGAATAATTTTGTCGCTGTCCATAATGTAACAAATGAAGTTTACGATGATTTATTCCCAAAAACCATGTAGCTGCTTGAATTTAATTGTTTCAGGCTTATTCGTGGCAGTATTGCTATCCGTAAGTCCTTCGGTTAAAGCACAAAGCACAAACGATATTCTCAATCTGATGATCGCCAATAAAACCATTACGGAAGACCAGGCCGATTCGCTCAGGGCTGAATATGCAATAAAACAGCAGAGTGTACTGCCCGACAAAAAATTCCAGCTGGATGCCGAATACCGTATCAGGCCCGAATACCGTGAAGGATACCAGCAAATGCGAAACGATACCGCTTCGGCCGCAACATTTACAGGCCAGCGTACACGTCTGAATTTCAGTTATACCAATTCCAATAATTTTTCATCCCTCATAACTATCCAGGATATAAGGGTTTGGGGGCAGCAGGATCCAAAATCGATTACGCCTTCCACATTGCAGCTTTTCGAAGGATGGGTCGAACCCCGTTTTACCCCTGAGTTCAGCGTGCGGCTTGGCCGGCAGAGGCTGGTTTACGATAACCAGCGTCTCTTTTCCGATAACAACTGGCGAACCGGTGCGGCTTCGTATGATGCAGTGTGTTTCAAATATAACAACGATAAGATTTCAACCGATCTGGTTGGGGCGTTTAATCAGAGTTCCGACCGCCTTCTTGGTACCGATTTTGCACCTGTGGGCTTTACCAGTTTTAAATTGCTGGTTATGAATTACCTGAAAGCCAAAATTTTCACTAACACCACCCTCACCCTTATCAATGCCGGCGATGGTTTCCAGGCAACCGATAACACCGAAAAAATTTACATGCGCTACACCGACGGCGGCCGCCTCGAATACGAACAAGGCAGGTTCTATGCAACGGTTGCATCGTATTACCAATGGGGCAAACCGGTTTCGGGAAAGAAAGAAAGCGGGTGGTACGTTCAGCCTGAAATTAAACTGAGCAAAATAAGCCCGTTCCAGTTCCGACTGGGAGCTGAATTGTTCAGCGGCACGCCTTCCGATACACCTAAGGACGAAGATCATTCCTTTTCGCCCCTGCTGGGTTCGGGACACACCTTTAACGGATCGCTCGATCTTTTTACACGCTTTCCAAACGATGTTGCCGGTTTCGGATTTGTAAACCCCTATCTGTTCGTCCTCTGTACCTTGTCCCCAAAATTCGATTTCAGGGCCGATTTTCACTACTTCGCAACCATGGAAACTCCGCTTGTCAATAAAATAACACTGAACAAATACATGGGTGTTGAAAACGACCTGCTTTTGGGGTGGAAACCTAACGCATTTACCCGTGTAGAAGGAGGTTTTTCGTATGCCCTTCTATCCGAAGACTGCGAAAAGCTTAAAAAAGCCCAGCCCGGGTCACACCTGCTCAGCCCGTACTTCTTTTACGTGTCATTCAGTTTCAAACCCGTACTGTTTACTCAAATCTTCAAATAGCATTAAAAAGGGTGCCTGATACTGCCCGTTAAACCCAAAACCATGAAAACAAGATTTTTGCTGATTTTTCTGTTGTTGATGAATCTGCTCTTCACATCCTATACTCCGCCTGTCAGTATTCCTCCGTCCGACAACCAGATTACCCTTTCGGGAGCTTTTGCCCTGTACCCCCTGGCAGTGAAATGGGCCGAGGAATTCAGGAAATTACATCCGAATGTGCGTATCGATATTACTGCCGGTGGCGCCGGCAAAGGCATGACTGATGTGCTTAACGGCATGGTCGACATAGGAATGGTTTCGCGAGAAGTATATCCCGACGAAACAAAAAAAGGCGCTCTTGCCCTTGCTGTGGCAAAAGATGCTGTGGTTGCCGTGATGAACGCTTCGAACCCTGCAATTAAAGAGATTCTTGCCAAAGGCATGAAAAAAGACGCCGGCAACAACATCTGGGTAAGCGGAAAATATAAGACCTGGGGCCAGGCTTTTGGTATAAAATCATCGGCACCCATACATGTATATACCCGGTCCGACGCCTGTGGTGCAGCCGAAGTATGGGCCAAGTTTTTTGGTAAAAAACAGGAAGACCTGCTTGGAAGCGGAGTTTATGGCGATCCGGGGCTGGCGCTTGCTGTAAAGAAAGACCCAATCGGCCTTGGGTACAACAACATTGGCTATGCCTACGACCATACTACGAAAAAACAGGTCGGCGGAATCTGCATTGTGCCTGTCGATCTGAACAACAATGGTAAAATTGACCCCGAGGAGAACTTCTATAACTCCATGGAAGATATTATCAATGCCATTTCACAGGGGAAATATCCTTCGCCCCCGGCGCGAGACCTTTACTTTGTTACCAAAGGAAAACCTGCCAATAAAGCAGTAACGGAATTTATTAAATGGGTGCTTACCGACGGGCAGAAATACGTTCACGAAACCGGCTATATAGCACTTCCGGCCGAAAAGCTTGCAAAAGAAAGTGCAAAACTGAAGTAAAAAACTGGTTGGACCGAACATAACCCTATCGAAAGCGATTTTCACAACCTTATGAATATACGGATTTTAAAGGACAAAATAGCCCGTCATGCCATGATGGGCTTGTCGCTGTTTAGTATTGCTGTGCTTCTGCTCATTGGATTGGTACTTTTTCTTTACTCCCTGCCAACCTTGCGCGATAACAATACATTCCATCTCTTTTTTACTTCGAGCTGGAAGCCGTTCAAAGGTGAATTTGGTTTCGGGGCATTTATCTACAGTACGTTATATGTTACGTTCATCGCCATTGTTATGGCCTTTCCCCCGGCATTACTGTGTGCGCTTTACATGTCGGAGTATGCAACGTCAACCGTTAAAAGAGTATTCAGTCCTGTAATTGATCTTCTGTCGGGTATTCCGCCTGTTATTTATGGAGTATGGGGAACGCTCACAATTGTTCCTGTGATTTCCGAAAAACTTGCACCCCATTTTGTCGACTTCTCCACAGGGTATAGCGTGCTGGCCGGAGGTGTTGTCCTTGCCATAATGATTCTCCCTTTAATCGTGAGCATCTTGATTGAAGTATTTACTGCCATCCCGAAAGGAATACGGGAAGCCTCGCTTTCACTTGGCGCTACCAAATGGCAGACGGTTAAAAAAGTAATCCTTAAAAAATCACTTACCGGTATAGTGGCAACTGTGGTACTGGCTGTTTCGCGGGCCTTCGGCGAAACCATAGCTGTACTCATGGTATGCGGAAACTTTACCGATATTCCCCAATCCGTTTTCGATGCCTGTTACCCTCTGCCGGCTTTAATAGCCAACAATTACGGCGAAATGATGTCGATTCCCGGTTACGAATCAGCATTAATGTTCGCCGCTTTCCTCCTTTTTATTATCATAGTGATTTTCAATGCCGGCAGCCGCCTGGTGCTGTACAGGATTAAAAAGAACTCTCAATCATAGAATGAACGAAATGATTATGAAAAAATTAGAAGAAAAGATAGTTAAAGCCCTCATGATTTTTGCATCGGTAACCATACTGATGGTATTGCTCTATATCCTGTATATTATTATCAGCAAAGGACTTCCCTCGCTCACATGGGACATGGTAAGCAAAAATCCGTCGGGTGGGTTTTATCTGGGTAAGGAAGGGGGAATTCTGAACGCGATACTCGGCTCGCTCATGCTGATTGCGGGGTCGGTAGCAATAAGCATGTGTATCAGCCTTCCGATCGTATTGTATATCAATTTTATCCGGAAAAAAGACTCCAGGTTTTCTAACGTTGTCCGCTTTTCCTTCGATATACTTTTCGGCATCCCATCCATCGTTTATGGAGCATTCGGGTTTATGATCATGATATACTTCGGGTTACAGGCATCGCTACTTGGAGGTATTATAGCGGTTTCGCTGCTTATTATTCCTATCATGACACGCTCCATCGACGAGGTTGCCGGGTCGGTAACGCAGGATATGATCGAAGCTCCCAAAATACTCGGGGCCACCAAATTTGAAACCGTAAAAGTGATTGTAAGGCAGATTTCGCCGGGAATAACAACAGCAATACTGCTTTCGGTAGGACGTGGAATAGGCGATGCTGCAACCGTTCTTTTTACCGCCGGATATACGGATAGTATCCCTGTTTCGCCTATGCAACCGGCCGCGACTTTACCCCTTGCCATTTTCTTCCAGCTTAGCAGCCCGATCGAAGAAGTTCAAAACAGGGCATATGCCGCAGCACTTATTTTAACAATTATTATTCTCCTGCTTAGCTTTTCAACCCGATATTTTGGCCGGAAAATGTCGAAATCAAAACTCTAAATTATGAGAGCCCTTTCAAAAGATATTGTCATGAATGATACTCTGACCCCGTTTATTGACGCACATAAAACCAATAAGACTCACCTGACGGTCGAGAACCTGAATGTTCACATTTACGGGAAACACATCCTGAAAAAAGTGAACCTTAGTATTCCCGAAAAACAGATAACTTGCATTATCGGTCCTTCGGGTTGTGGCAAAACTACGCTGCTGAGGTGTTTCAACCGCCTGCACGACGATAACAGCGAGGTTAAAGTAACCGGGAATATCCGCATCGGAAACGAGGATATTTACGGAAGCCATGTGGAGGTAACCCATATCCGCAAAAAAATGGGCTTGCTGGCGCAGAGACCCACGGTTCTGCCAATGTCGATATACGATAATGTGGCTTACGGCCCCAGGCTATATGGAATAAAACGACGCAGGAAAGTGTACGAGATTGTAAAACACCAGTTGATGGCTGTCGGGCTTTGGGAGGAAGTGAAAGACCGCCTCAAATCTCCGGCTGTGCGGCTTTCAATCGGTCAGCAACAAAGACTTTGCCTGGCACGCGGATTAGCTGTTGAACCCGAAATGATCCTTGGCGACGAGGCAACCTCCTCGCTCGACCCGCTGGCCAGCACTAAAGTGGAAGAACTTTTTGTGAAGATGAAAGATACTTACAGCATAGTCCTTGTTACCCATACACTCAGGCAGGCCAAGCGAATTGCCGATTATGTTGCCTTTATGTATCTCGGCGAACTGGTTGAATTCGGCAGGGCCGAAGAGGTGTTCAACAATCCAAAGCATAAACTCACACAGCAATACCTCGATGGGAGTTTTAGTTAACAGCCAGTTGAAATCACTTTAAACTGTTTGGATTATGAAACCAGAACGATACCGGCTTATTGAAATTGTTCCCAAAAACATTGCAATTCCCTAACGTTAATAAACATTTGCTTTGAATCCGTTTTCAGCCGGCTGAAGCTCTGTAAGCATTATAAATGCAGATAAGTCAGGTGATGCTTATTCGCATCGGGATTTGCAAAAACAATATTGCCAACCGCTATCAGTATCATGCTTTTTATTTTACCTTTGCATCAGTCTCCGGCCCATTCCGGCTTGTTTGTGTTGCCAGAAATCCTATAAACATTTAAACACCATATAGTTATGAAAAAAATCTTTCTCTTTGCTATCTGCGCAGGTTTCGCTCTGATGGCAAAAGCACAAACCAACATGGACGAATTAAAGTATTTGCAGAGTATGTTCGGCATGGATAAAAAACATTTTGTTGCCGAACGCATGCAGATCAGTAAGGCTGATTCAACAAAATTCTGGGCTCTTTATGAAGATTATGAACTCTTTCGCAGTGAAATTTCCGACAAGCGTGGAAGTAACATACAAAGTTATTCTGACAATTATTCCAAACTTACTGATAAACAAGCAAATGATATTGTTATAACTTCGTTGCAGGTGAGCGATGAATTTACCAAACTGCTCAAGAAAACCTACGATAAAATGGCTACCCAGGTGTCGGCTGTAAAGGCAGGACAGTTTGTTTACCTCGAAATGTACTGCGAAGCCCTGGGAAGGATTAAACTTGCCGAGATGATCCCGCACCTGAATGAGGTACCTGCAAAAAAGATGTAATTCCCTGAAGATTCGAATATAAAAAGGACCGGCCTCAAGCCGGTTTTTTTTATTCCGGTTCAATCAGCAAAAGTAATCTCTGATGAACTGATAGTAAATTCATTAACTCTTTTCGCAATGTTCACCACAACTGCACGATTTCCCTTTTGCCATTTCAAATGCTTCACGCCCTTCGGAAAACGAAAAGTAGATTAACCCGGCTGCGCCCAAAACATCGGCATAGGCAAACCCGGTAAACTCATATATCAGGCTCGAGGCAAGTAAAACCACCGACATATACACACATATTTTCGTACAATTGCTGTCGGCAATAATAGGTTCGGAATTGAGCTTCAGGCCAACTTTCTTCTTGGCATTCATCAGCCATAGCATAACTGCGATGGAGATTGCCGAAACAATAATCCCCCAGAGTGTGGTTTCAGGTTTGTGATGCGTGTAAACATTTAAAGCAATTCCGGTCAGCAATCCGGCCGATAAAATATAGAACGCAAATCCTGTAATCCGCAATGCATTAACCTCGAAGGGACTTTTCGAGCTGCCGGGATTTCGTTTGATACGAATTATCATAATAGCTATGCCAATACCCGACATTACCTCAATAAAACTATCCACACCAAATCCGAACAAGGCAAGGGTCTCGTCGCGGTAGCCCAGCATAACGGAAACAATACCTTCAACTATATTATAAAAAATGGTAAACAGGCTAAGCAGGTAGGCATGCCGGTATAAACGTTCACTGTCGGGATTTATCGCATTTTCCATAAACAAATTGAATTTCATGCCCGGTTTAACCGCTTGGTACCAAACCGGCCATGCGTGAATTGTAGTTTAACAACAAAGATACTCCCCTTTTGATTTTGGTATGTGGTTTAATACCCTTTTTGCTTCACTGTAGAAATTAATTAAACCAGCAGCCGGCATCCTGTCAGCCCTGAACCGAAATAAAATTCCCGGCCCGATGCAGGCCTTTACAATGCATATAAAACCTGTAATCCATACTGCCCGGTTCAGCTTAATACCCCAAAAACCACAATGAAAAATGTGTGCGAAAAACAGACTCATATAATTAGTTGTGTATATTTGTTAAACCTAATCGATCAATCACTCAATTTACAGATTTTATGCTAACAAACCGCACCACCCAACGCCTCAAGCTTATAATTAACCTGGCTGTTTCTGTTTTATTTTTACTGGATACCAGCTATTTACATGCCGCTGAAAGTGAGCTGAACGAAATTATTGTAGTGAGCAAAACGACAATCCTGAACCAGGCTGTGAAAACCAGCGAGGCGGAAAGCCAAACATCACAATTTGCGAACCAGCTTATTTTGGAATTGGGCAAGCGTTTCCCCTGCGCTAAAATTGCATCGGAGAAGGAAATTCCGGCAACACTCGATGTTGCAAAATTTCAATCCGTTTTGGGAATGGATGATGCATCGGATCAAACCCTTGAGGAAGCAAAAAAGATGGCAAACAGCAAGTACTACCTGTATGTGAACTTTACTTATACCGGCAACCGGTCGTGGCTTACAGCTTCACTTCTCGATACGGATAAAGCCAGGTGTAAATCAAAGGTCGACTCCGACTTCGACGATTTGTCCCCGTCAGAAAATGCGGATATTATCAAAAGCATATGCGACGATATTGAAATGAATGCCGGTTTATGCCCATGGAAAGGCCTTGTTATTCTTAGCAGGCAAATGAGCCGCGATACTACTTATTCCTACGGTAAGGATATTAATGTAAACGGTGCCAGTGAACCGGGAAGGGAATACCACAAAACCGAACAATCCGATATCGAAAACCAGGAGTATAAATTCAAAGTATATAGCGCTACTTTTTCGTCATGCGACGTTCAGTTTAATAAAAAGAACAAAATTGTTACAACTGACAAGTGGGAAGATATCCGCTGCTGGGCTCCTAATGGCGATGCACGCTACCCTGCTAACTCCAGTGTGCTCTGTGTGAACGAATCGACAATTAACGGGGCAAAGGAAATTCCATATGCTTCGCTCACTATCGAAAATGTACCCGAATCGGAAATTTTTAAAATCAGCATGAGTATTCCCGAGCAGGCTTTCCAGGCTACCACATCGCGTAAATGCGTAATCGAGGACAGTTGTAACCCAAAGAAAGAAGATAATAATTCGTTTTCCGGCGATGCCAGTGTAACCCTTAACGAATCCTACTTGCTCGAAGGGTATAACAAAGGAGATAAGACCTTTAAAAGTACTAAAACATGGAAGGACCTCGAAGGGTATACAGTTAAACTGGAATGCGACCTGCACCGCTAAGATTCAGAAAAAGTCGAGAGCAAGAGTAAAAGTTATCAGAATGGCGCCCACTAACCTCAGCGTATTAAAAACTCAGGGATGCGATGGAACAGTGAAATAGAAAACTGAGCCTACACCTTCTTCGCTTTCCTGCCATATTTGACCGCCGCTTTTTTCGATCAGGTCTTTGTATAAAATAAGGCCAAGCCCCCTGCTGGGTTCGCCGTTTGTGCCTTTACGGTTTGTATTATAATCCAGCTGGAAAAGATGATCGCTGAGTTCCTTGTTCATACCTATACCGGTATCTTTAACAGCAGCTTCAACCATGTTTTCAGCGGTATTTTTTGCCATAACTGTTATCACTCCCCCTTTGTCGGTATATTTTACTGCATTCGAAACCAGGTTCCTGAATACGGTCTGAATGGCATTGCTATCGGCATATATTTGTAAGTTCTCGGGAATTATGCAGTTTAACTCAATGCCTTTTAATCTTGCCTGCTCCATCATTAAAGTTATACTTTCGTGGGCAAGGGGAAGTAAAGGCATACGCTGCGGGTCGAAATGTACTAATCCCTGTTTCATGCTCGACCAGTTGAGCAGGTTTTCGAGGAGGCTGAACAGGTTGGTAGCGGATTTTTTCAAGGCCAGCGCGATTTTATGAATCTCCGTGGCAGTAAGGGTGGGAAGATCTTCGGCCAGCAGGGTGGTTAATCCTAAAAATCCATGAAAAGGACTGCGCAGGTCATGGGCAATAATCGAAAAAAATTTGTCCTTCTCGGCGTTAAGATTATGAAGCTCTTCGTTTTTCCGTTTTATTTCTTCCTCTGCCCGTTTCCTCCCGGTAATATCGCGGGTAACACTTATAAGATGAGGAATTCCTCTGATCATAATTTTTTTGGCTGAAACCAACCCGGTCAAAAGGGTTCCGTCTTTCTTTATGAAAACGGTTTCAAGGTTTTCGAAATACCCTTTTTCGATGATACTGTCGACCACCAGTAACCTGTCTTCCGGATTGTTCCATAAATTGATTGATACTGTGGTATTATCAGCAATATCCGCTTTCGAATACCCGGTAATTTTGGTAAACCCTTCGTTGCAATCAACAAACATTCCATCGCTTAAGCGGCTTATAATAGCAGCATCAGGACTTGTATTGAAAATAAGTTCAAAATGTTCTTTTGATTCGAGGATTTCGGAATTTAACCGTTGATTCAGCATCATGATAAATCCGAAAGTCCACATCAGGCTCATTATAAGCGCATCGAGGTAAGGGAAAAAGTTAAAGAAAGTGGGTGAAAAAACTTCTGATACAGGCATTCCCGACCCGATCCCGATTGCCCGGTATAAAAAAACGCCTCCATGCACAACAAATACAACCGTATTAAAATTAGCGGTTAAACTGATGTTCCGGGTTTTATACTTCTGAATATTCCATGCCGTAAGAAACGATATGAGCGATATAAATAGGGTCTGCTGTTTAAATAACAAGGTCTTGTTCGCCAGGTAATTATGACTATATTTGATCAATCAAATGCACGGGAAAATGAACAAGACCCACAGAAAGGTTGCACCTACCCC
>CAISRK010000515.1 GCA_903887815.1 uncultured Bacteroidales bacterium
CAGATCTTGTAAATGAGGTTGAAGCCCTTGAAGATAATGGTCAGAAACGACTCATTCTTGTATATGGTGAACATCCCGAATATGGACCCGAATACATTGCCCATACAGTAAGAGTGGTTTACGGAGTTAAAAAAGGAAACGGGATTATACGCAGGGTAAATGTAAATGCTGCTCCGCTTGAGATCGAAGGTTTCAGGATTGTAAAAGATTCGGGCATTGGTACTTACCAGATTTTCCAGGAGACCTATCATCCTGAGTTTTACAAACATTATCACCTGGGAGGTAAAAAACGCAATTACGAGTACCGCCTTACAGCCCTCGATCGTGCCCAGGAAGCCGGCATTGATGACGTTGGTATAGGAGCACTGTTTGGATTATACGACTGGCGCTTCGAGGTTATGGCACTGGTACGTCATACGAACCATCTGGAGGCATGTTACAATGTCGGTCCTCATACTATTTCGTTTCCACGAATACAGGAAGCCTCCGCCATGAATTTCGACGGGAAGTATCGGGTATCGGACGAAGAATTCACCCGGCTGGTTGCCATACTGCGGCTCGCTGTACCCTATACTGGTCTTATACTTACAGCTCGCGAAAATGCAGCTGTGCGTACCGAGGTAATGCGGTTCGGGGTGTCGCAGATTGACGGGGGCACAAAACTTGAACTTGGAAGCTACTCAGAGACTAAAAATGAAGAACAGGACCTGAACCGCGAGCAGTTTCATATTGCCGATTCACGTTCGTTGGGAGAAATAATCGACGAACTGTTGTCGAACGATTACCTGCCATCATTCTGCACGGCCTGTTACAGGCTGGGCCGCACCGGTGAGCATTTTATGGAATTTTCGGTTCCCGGTTTTATCAAACGGTTCTGTTCACCCAATGCAATACTCACACTGAGCGAATACCTCGAAGACTATGCAACACCCGAAACCAAATCCAAAGGTTATAAAGTGATAGAGGAGAATCTGAAGGAACTTGAAAAAGCAGGCGAAAAAGTAAACGTGCCGGAAATTCGCAACAGGGTTGGAAAAATCAAGGCAGGGGAGAGAGATTTGTATTTTTGATGTGGGAAGTTGGAAGTTGGATGTCGGAAGATGTAAGATGGAAAATGGAAGCCAGGAACCTTGAACCTTTAACCTTGAGCCAATAACTCTACAACCATGACTGAAACACGAATTCTTGGTTTGCTCATTACCGATCGCATAAAGGAAGCAGGTCGGACGCAATTAACCTTAAGTAAATATTCCCGGATAATCCGCACCCGGCTTGGCTTTCACGAGTTGAACGACAATGTATGCAGTCGTTCGGGTGTTATAATTCTGCACCTTGTAGGTAAACCAGAGGATTGGAAAATGTTTGAGGATGAACTGGCCCTTATCGGGGGACTTGAAGTTCAGTATATGTCGTTCAATTATAAAAGACAAGGAGTTATGAAATAAGTAATAATTCTGGGCGTAATGATTAACGAGCCCTCAAAAGATTCGGAAAAAATACAGGGGATACTTACCAAATACGGATGTTGTATCCGCACAAGGCTTGGTATGCATGATATCGACGAAGAGATTGCCCGCGACACAGGCCTGATGCTCCTCGAACTGCTTGGTGATATGCAGGAATGCCTGAGACTCGAAAATGAACTCCTCGAACTCGAAGGAATTGAAGTCCAGAAGATGATTTTCAGGAAATAAAACCGTATTCTGATATACCATTATCAGAATGAAGTTTAATTGAAAAGTTTCTGAAATACACTTTCTTAGTTGTTTGCTCCGCCTCCCAGAACAGTGATCGAACCTTTGTAGGTATCCGTTCTGTAATACCCCACTGTAGTAAGTTTGAAATAGTAAGCTCCATCGGGCACCCCGATAGCCTGCCAGTCGCTCTGGTAGTTAGAATCATCGTATATTTTCTTTCCCCAGCGATCAAAGATAACAAGTTCCATGCGCTGAAATTCGGTAGTGATTTTTATATCGTCGCCTGAACCGGTTTTATTCTGGTTAAGAATCATAAACTGTTCGTTAAACGAATCGCCATTGGGTGTAATAACACCGGGGATTTTTAATTTTGCATCTTTTACAGGAATCCTCACTTCTATTGTGGTGTCGCAACCATTCTCATTTTTAATGATGAGTTGCATATCATAATATCCGTCGGTGTTCGTATTAGCCCTCGAAAATGTATGTGTAGGCTTAAACGAAACCGCAGTATCCCCATCGCCAAATTTCCAGAGCGGAGGTTCAATTACATGTGTAGGATAGATTTCATCAAACCCGAAAGTAAGCACAGGGTTTTGCAAATAAATTGTGGTATCCTCGTTCCCTTCGATTATTAATTTCACATTAGCTCCCGGTAATCCGTTGATTTTAAATATGCTATCCAGTTTGCATCCCTTGGTATCGGTAATAATAATACGGTTTGCTCCTGAACACATTCCGGTCTGAATGGAATCGAATCGTCCGGGTTTGCCGTTCCAAAGGTATGTGTAAGGCCCAACACCCCCTAAAGCATTTGCCATGAAATTTGCATTGCAGTCTTTCGTACAAGTTGGGTCGATCTGTGTGAGTAATACATTTATCTTGGGATTTACTAAAATACTTCCGTTCGTAAATACTTTGCTGAGGTTGCCCGAGGCAGCATGGTAATAACTTACTGAAGTCTGCCATCTGAGGCTGTCGGAACCGGCAATCCCTTTAAATTTGAGCCAGATAAGCGTGTCGTTAAAAATAGAAGCCGGTGCAGTTCGTTTCCATGTGATTATTATTGAGTTGTCAATCTTATTAACTGCAAGTGTACCCCCGTTAAGGGCTGTATTGGGAGCAAAATACTCAATATAGCTGATAACCTGGCTGTTAAAATCCAATTGGAGTTTCAGCGAATCAACACCAATCATGTTCTGAACCATCACCGGCATAGGAATGCTTTCATTATAGCATATCCTGAAGTTCCCGATTTTTGTTATAACCTGGGCATCAAGTTTCTGTAAAAGTGAAAATGAAAACAGGATTATTGAAAAGAATGTAATGTATTTACGCATGCCAACTTAGATCAATGATTGTACTCTTCAGTTTAAAGATTTTGAGGGTACTAAATTAGATATTTATTACTATTCAGGATACATAACGCATTACTTGCCAATTTCGTGTTTGAACGGCAAATTAAAATCGGCCTCCCTCAACCATCATAATTGTACAGTCTTCAATAACTTCGATCCCTGCGTTTTTAAGTATTTCCTGGAATTCAATATTTTCAGTTCCAGGATTAAAGATCACTCTTACAGGATTCAATTTAAGTATATAATCGTAATACGACTTCTGGTTCTCCGGCCCGAGGTAAAGCGTAACCGTATGTATATCTTCAAGTTCAGGAATAAAGCTATGAACTTTTATGTTACTGATATTCCCTTCGCGAAGTCCGATTGCTTCAACGGGAATATGTGCCGAAACCAAAGTCCTGATGCAGAGATTTGAGTACCGGTACTCTTTCAGGCTGGCCCCAAGCACCAGAGTTACTTTTCCCATAACCGAATGATCAGTTTCAAACGTAAAGCTTAAACTTCCCTGAGCAGCATTTCGAGGTTTTCGAAACGACGGCGGTAATCGTTTCCTGCCCTGAGAATAATTTCGTGGGCTTCCTCCCTGCCAAAAGTGTGGGTGATTTCAACATGTTTAGCCTGACCCGGCAAATCCTTATAGGTGAGAAAATAATGTTTCAGGCGGTCGATTACCAGCTCGGGGCAATCGGTGATATCTATAAAATCGCCGTAAACAGCATCGTTGCGAAGCACGCAGATGATTTTATCATCCGATTCATTTCCGTCGATCATACGGAAACCTCCAATTGGAATTGCTTTTACAAGTATATCGCCGTGCGAAATCACTTTCTCGGTGAGCACACATACATCAATAGGGTCGCCATCTCCTTTGATATCAGTACGTCCCGATTTCTCCATACAGAATTCTGCTACGGTCAGCCCGCTATAAGTCTGGGGCAGGAAACCATACATGGCAGGAACTACATTGGAATATTTTTGAGGACGGTCGATTTTGAGGTACCCGCTTACTTTATCCACCTCGTATTTAACCGTATCAGTCGAAACCATCTCGATGAAGCATGTAAGGCAATCCGGGGACTCATCACCTAATTCTACTCCATGCCAGGGATGCGATTTGTACCTTAACCCCATCAGCTTTCCGATAGGATCCATTATTTTATTTGCCATTTGCTGAAATTTTTGCCTCGTTATTATGTGCAAAAGTATGCAAATCCTTTCGTATAACGATAATAAATATATCAGGAAAGCCAGCCATATCTGCTGACATGAAAATCAGCAACTGTGGTTGAACGGTGAATAATTAAAATCTCCGGCCATATCCGAAACTAATATACCAGAGATGTGATCGTAATAACACTCATCAGTATGTAGAATCCAGCAACAACTCCTGATCCGATTGCATAGTTTTTCCAGACTTTCTGCTTCTTTATTTTATGTGCCTGATTTTTATAGCCGGTTTTGTATGCAGGGTTATCTCTGAGTCTTGTGTCAGGTATACTGAGATTCTGCTCCTGGGGAATCGTTACTGAACATGCGATTGCCGGAATAATATTAAATGGGAAGGCCAGCCCGGCGACAAGTGTTCCGCTCGATGCTCCTTTATAGCCGATGTAATATTTTCTGGCATCTTGAACGCCGGCATAATACATACTATCGTAAGTACTACTATGGCCGGTATTTAAATCCCTGGTATCAGTAAGTTTTATTAAAGTTCCACTTTGATAACGAAGTTTTACAATATCATCACGCGATATTGAAACCGTATCTTTTATTCCCTTAGGGCAGAATGAGACATCTTTTGGGTTAAGCCTGAGGATCTTGCCGTTGATCTCATCCCCCGATTTCAACGTAATAATATCCTGAGCTGTTACACTCAATACGCTAAAAAAGAGTAATCCAAGCAATACAATTAGATTTTTCATAACCGCTGAAATTGCTTGTAAAAATAAACTAAAAATTCATAGCTTTAGTATCAGGTCATTATCAGATTGTGCTAACCCGGGCTATTTGTGTTTCGTCATAAAGGTTTAGTAATAGAGGTGGTGGAATGTAATTCTGATATTAGAAATCTCAATCTGAGGCAATTTGTTTTGGTGAGATTATATTAAAAACAGCATCATTTATATTCGGATTTCCGCTCGGAAAACATTATTTTTACACCGAAATAGCAATTTTATTAATCTAATCGCCAATACGTTAGATTTTTATTATGAAAAAGCAATTGTTAATACTGGCAATGATTTCAGCCCTGGGGTGTTGTAATAAGGTAAATGATCAAAATATTATCCCGGCATGGTTACAGGAAAGGATAGCAACCGATGAAAAGGATATTGCTGCTGATCCGCAATCCTATAAGACTTTAGGAGCATGGATAAAATACGGGTACAACCACGTAACGTATTTTGAGTACCATAACCTGCTGTTTTCTTCCCTGCCAAAGGTGCACCATTACGATAGTACAGTAGTAAATTATTCCGGGCAGGAATACGCTGATTATCAAAATGGTAAGTGCTGTATGGAGTATGTCTGGAAAGGGAATGCTTATTCTGATAAATAGAGTTTATTTTAAAGCAGCAGCTTACGTCAATTAAATATTTTCAAATCATAAAAAATGAATCCATTGGACGTTTTTCAGAAAGAGTCTCCCGAAGTGGCAACAGCATTTAACGGGCTTATCGAAGCACTTAAAAATACAACGGGCCTCGATGCCAAAACAAAGCAATTGGTATATATCGGTATCAAATCGGCCCTTGGTGATACTACGGCTGTTTATTATCATGTACCAATGGCTAAAAAACTTGGTGCAAGCAGGGATGAAATAAAAGATACTATTCTTATTACACTAACTGTTTGCGGCCTGAAGGGTGTAGCAACCTGTTTGCCACTCGCATTGGAAGTGTACGATAAGTCAGAATAGTTTTGATTTAAGGAGTTTATTGTATACTACAAATATTTCTTTTTTTTATTTCAAACATTTGTTTTGCCTGATTTGCATTATCATAGCATGCCTGCCGATTTTTTAGTGTACCTTTGCACACGAAATCTGTCGATGCCAGGTAATTAATTATCATTATTTATTCATGCGATAAGGTGGAATTCAAAAATTAATCTAAACGAAAATATATGGGCAGATCAAGTGAAACTTTTGGTAAAAGGGAAAATCGCAATAAACAAGAGAAAAAAAGAAAAGAAAAGGAAGCAAAAAGGCTTGACAAAAAAGATGGCCGCGACGGAAACAACCTGGATGAAATGATTGCTTATGTTGACGAATACGGAAGAATCTCATCCACTCCCCCTGATTTAACCAAAAGAGTAGCTATCAAAGCCGAAGATATTCAGATTGGCGTTCCAAAATACGTTGAACCCGGTGTAGGCGAAGTGGTGCGTACCGGAATCGTAGCATTTTTCAACGATTCAAAAGGGTACGGGTTTATCAATGATTCATTATCTGGTAAAAGTGTATTTGTCCATATTAACGGGCTCGAAGAACCCATCAAGGAAAATAACAAAGTGACTTTTGAAGTGGTCGATGGTCCCAAAGGTCCTAATGCTGTTAAAGTTAAGCTTTTAAAATAGCTGGATCAAGTTAGTCCAAAGGGAAATTGTTGATTTCGGGCAGGAGTGGTAACTTTCCTGTTTGATTTTTCCTGAATACATATCTTTTTCTTATCCCATACTGTTTCCGGAATTCCGGACCGGTATTGTATTTCCATTTTCTTCCGGATTACAGTTTCCTGATTTTATAAGATCTTTTCCCTGTATAAATTACGCTTGCATACAGAATAGTGGGTTGGTATAAAAAAGCTACTTTTGTTGCTTATACTTAACCGCCAGGATGCAACCCCGCACTTCAATATATCATAAACTGATTCTTTATATCTTCTTCCTTGGGATATTTGTAATAGTTACGGTGAGTCTTTATTCCTTTTTCACTGCCAGTAATGCAATCCTGCAGAGGACTTTCGATCAGCTTATATCCTTAAGACTGGCTAAGAAAGAACAGGTAGAGAAATTTTTTACCGACAGGATAAAGGAAGCAGAATTGTATTCGAACCAGGAAGATAATAATGATACCCGTGCCCTAAATGGGCAATCAGGAGCATCAATTTTTCGGGATGCTCATATGAGTACAACCTTTAGAGAATTTTTCAAATCAGGAGGGTATTTTTCAGATATTTATATAGCTGATAAGCAGGATATTGAATGTTATAATTTCGATTCTGTTGCTTGTACAACTCATAAACCCGATAGTTCCGAAATACAGGCATTAAAGCTTTTAATCAGTCGCACTCAGAATGGTACTAACCGAAAAAATAGAAATTTCGCGATTCAATTAAGTGAAAGTTCAGCAAGGATTTTTGTTTCAACCTGTCTTCCGGGTTCGTGTACATTAATGCCACGGGTTGCCTTGTTCGAGATAAATCCGGCAGCCATCGAAGGTATTATGAAAAACAAAGGAATTATAAATGGCCTGGGAAAAAGCGGTGAAGTATATCTTGTCGGCCCCGACTCATTAATGCGCAGCGAATCAAGGTTCTTTCTCAAATCAAGGTCGCACCTGCCAATCAGAACGGAATCGGTACGCAATGCATTCAATGGTCTTGAGGGTTCTCATTTGAATATAGATTACCGTGGAGTACTTACCTTGTCTTCCTACAGCCGGCTGAACATTCCTGATCTTAATTGGGTTATCATTGCTGACATCGATAAAAAAGAGGCCATGCGACCGGTTTACAAACTGGCAAATGAAATTGTCTTTCTCAGTATTTTTATCACACTGATATTGTTTGTGGCATCCTACATTATTTCACGCTCCATAACCGGACCAATAATTGCACTCAAGGATGCTACCATAAGGGTACGAAAAGGAGATCTTGTTCCTATTCTTAATATAAAGTCAAATGATGAACTTGGCGAACTAACAAGGAATTTCAACCTCATGACAAGCCAGTTGAAAGCTCAGCAAACTGAACTCAAAGAGCGGGAAATGAAGGTGTTAAGCTCATTTATTGATGGACAGGAAGATGAACGCCAACGGTTGTCGCGCGAATTGCACGACGGGCTCGGACAGATGATTATTGCTACCAAACTGAAGACGGAAACAATAATGAATACCGCTAACGAAATTAATTCATTAAGCATGAAACGCTTAAGGGAAATGTTCGACAGCCTGGTAGATGAAGTGCGCGGTATTTCCAATAACCTGATGCCAGCAGCGTTGAAAGAGTTCGGTCTTGAGTTTGCACTCAAACAGGTATGCAGCGAAATGGAAGATCATAGTAATATAAAGGTTATTTTTGATTCTCAAATGGCAGAAGCCGATATCGACAAGCGCATTGCGACCTATATTTTCCGGATAGCCCAGGAAGCACTTACCAATGCTGTAAAGCATTCGGGCGCCACTGAGATAATAGTAACCCTGATTGGCAGTGAAAAGTTGATAAACCTTCAGGTGCAGGACGATGGAACAGGAATCAATGCCACTCAACCAGGTAGTCAGAACGGTCGTGGACTCAACAATATGACTGAACGGGTTAAACTTCTGAACGGACTGATCAATATATCCATAGGGGAGAAAAAAGGAACTATTGTTTCGGTTAAAATTCCACTTGATCTACCATGGGGAGTTTCATAAATAATAAATTATATTTGTCGGCTTTTGCGGATTTAAACCCAGGCAATTTTATAGCAGTATGTAATTATAAATACTCAAATATTTTTCATCCTTACTCATGGCATTAATTAAATTAATACTTACTGAGGATCACCAGATTTTACGTGACGGAGTAAAAGCACTTATTGCTTCCGAAAATATCGCTATTATCGGCGAAGCATCGAGCGGAACGGAGTTAATGGAATTACTCGAAAAGGAAGAACCTGATATCATTCTTATGGATATTTCACTGCCTGATTTATCTGGTATAGAGTTAACCCGTCAGGTATCTGAGCGTTATCCGAAAATAAAGGTCCTTATCCTTTCAATGTATACCGACGAAAGCTTTATAAACCAGGCTATTAAGGCTGGAGCAAGAGGCTATTTGCATAAAAACACAACCCGCGAAGA
>CAISRK010000516.1 GCA_903887815.1 uncultured Bacteroidales bacterium
CAAACAGGAATAAAAGGAATTGTATCCGATAAAGTAACCAAAGAAACTTTGGTAGGCGCAACTGTTATAATACAAGGTACTACTACCGGCTCGACCACCGACCTGGATGGAAACTATACAATTGCTTCATTGGCTCCCGGGAGTTATAATCTTGTAATCTCATATATTTCGTATAAAACTCAGATAATCGAAAGAGTTAAGGTTGTAAAAGATGTAATGCTTGAATTAAATGTAGAACTTGAGGGCAACAGTGTAGCACTCGAAGTGGTTGTTATTTCAGCTAACCGCCGGACAGGCAGTGAGATTTCAATGCTCTCATCTATGAAAATGAGTAATGTGGTTGTAAGTGGTATTTCGAGTCAGCAAATCAACCGTTCGCAGGACCGCGACGCCTCGGAAGTAATCAGGCGTGTACCTGGAATTACTATTATGGATGATCGTTTTGTAATGGTTCGCGGATTAAACCAACGATATAATACAGTTTGGCTTAATAATGCATCAACGCCAAGTTCCGAGTCTGATGTAAGAGCTTTTTCGTTCGACGTAATACCCAGTTCGATGCTCGAAAATATTATGGTCTTTAAAAGTCCGGCACCTGATCTACCAGCTGATTTTTCGGGTGCGGCAATAAAAATATTCACCAAAAATAATGCGGATAAGAACAGTTTTTCTGTTGCCTATTCAACTTCTTACAGGCCGGGTGCTACTTTTCAGGACTTCAACAATTACCGTATGAGCAAATACGAATGGTTGGGATTCGACGATGGCAGCCGGGCTTTACCCTCCGACTTCCCTTCACATATAAATGAAGTTACTGATAAAAACGAAAAACAGCGGCTTGGAAGAGAATTGGACAAGGTATGGACACCGGCTCAAAGTAAGGCCATCCCTGATCAAAGATTTCAAATGGGGCTCACCCGGCGTTTCCTGATGGGGAAAGTTTCAGTTGGAACAATTAATAGTTTTACATACAGTTATACTCAGGATATCGACGAAATATATCGCGCCGATTACCAGCAGTTTGATACAGTCAGGGACGTTTCGGATACAAGTTATTATTTCAATGATATCCGCAGTAAGGCTACCGCTAAAATCGGGGCACTAAGTAACTGGCTTTTTATTTTTGGGAATAACCAGAAAATAGAATTTCGTAATTTATATAACCACCAGGGATATACCCAGGTTATCGACAGGAGTGGCCGCGATAATTATGGCGGGCTAACCATCCAGGCGAAAGAGCTGAGTTTTAGCAGCAGGAATACGTATTCCGGACAACTGGCCGGCGATCACAATTTTAATAATAACAACACTCATTTCAACTGGACTCTGGGGTATTCCTATGCTGACAGGTACCAGCCCGATTTAAAACGATTATCAAGCTCCCTGGTTGAGGATCCTGATAACCTCTATTATGGTCAATATGGAGTTAACTTTTCGTTTTCTGCAAGTCCTGAGTTGTCGGGTCGTGTATACCAGGACCTTAAGGAGAATATTTACAATGGAAACTTTAATTTTGATAAGACGTTTACCATAGGGAATTTCAAACCTGAACTGAAAGCTGGTATATATATCGAAAAAAAGAAACGTGAGTTTAGCGCCAGGCTTATTGGGTATGCAATAGCAAATACATCAAAATTCAACTGGGGATTACCTTACGAACCTGTTGATGTAATTTTTGCCGATAGCAATATCAATACCACAACCGGGCTAAAACTGGATGAAACCACCAACAAGAGCGATTCCTATACCGCATCGAACGATCTGCTGGCAGCCTACCTGTCAGCAAGGTTGCCTTTTACAACAAAATTGAATTTATACACAGGTGTGCGTATGGAGAAAAACAACCAGCAGATGAACAGTTTTTCGAGCGATAACGCAAGCAAAGAAGTAAATATAGGAATCGATGAAACACGCTTCTTTCCTTCGGCCAACCTGAGTTATAATTTCAGTGAAAAAGCATTATTGCGTTTATCTTACGGACTAACCATCAATCGCCCTGAGTTTCGTGAAATGGCTCCTTTTGCTTTTTACGATTTTGAAATGAAAAAGCTGGTCAGGGGAAATCCTGACGTGGTGAATGCAACCATCAGTAATTATGATTTCAGATATGAGTATTACCCTTCACCGAGCGAAACTTTCGTATTTGGTTTATTTTATAAGGATTTTAATAAACCTATCGAAACAATTGAAATCAGTTCAGGAAGCGGTAAAGATTATACATTCCAGAATGCACTTGGTGCAAATAATTATGGTATTGAACTCGAATTGCGTAAATCGCTCGAAAGCCTCGGCAAGAAAGATAATTTCCTGAAGTATTTAAAGAATTTTATGCTGGTCGCAAATGCCTCCCTGATAAAAAGTGAAATACAAATCGACACAACAAAATTCTATGCTAAAGAAGCAGTGCGGCCTATGCAGGGACAGTCGCCATATATAGTTAACCTTGGGATTTACTACCAGGATAACGATCACGGTCTGATGGTTAGCCTGTTATATAATGTTATTGGAAAAAGAATCGTGGTTGTTGGCCTGGATACACCTGATGTATACGAAATGCCGCGAAATGTTGTTGATCTCCTGATTACAAAAAATATCGGCGAAAATATTCAAATAAAAGGTGGTATACAGGATATTTTCAATCAAAAAATTGTTGAAAAACAATTTATTGAATATAAGAATTTAACAGGTGAAACACTGAATCGCGAGCAATCAACACTTGAATACAACCCGGGAAGTATA
>CAISRK010000517.1 GCA_903887815.1 uncultured Bacteroidales bacterium
CGCCATTATCTTTAGTACAGTCGAATTTGTAAAATCAACCCTGGCAAAAACCGAAGGCGGGCACGACTGGTGGCATATTTATCGTGTGTGGAGCACCGCAAAACATATTGCTCGGACGGAAGATGTTGACATGTTTATCGTTGAGTTGGGCGCGCTTTTACACGATATAGCCGATTCAAAATTCAACGATGGTGATGAAGAAATCGGTCCCAGGAAAGCCCGTGCGTTCCTCCAATCGCTGCAGGTTAAGGAACCGGATATTGCTCATGTTGAGAACATTATTTCCAATATTTCCTTCAAAGGCGGCAAACAGCCCCAAAAATTCCGTTCACCTGAACTTAATGTTATTCAAGATGCCGACAGGCTCGATGCACTTGGAGCCATTGGAATTGCACGGACTTTCAATTACGGCGGCCACAAAGGACGAGAGATTTATAACCCGGAAATAAAACCAAACCTGGAGTTGACAAAAGAAGAATATAAAAACAGTGATGCGCCTACGCTGAATCATTTTTACGAAAAACTTCTTCTTTTAAAGGATCTTATGAATACTCAAACCGGAAAGAAAATGGCTCAGCAACGGCACGAATTTATGGCTGCTTACCTCGACCAGTTTTACAGTGAATGTGAAGGGGAGAAGTAGATATAAACTACCTTGTCGTCAGGCTGATTCAAAAACAATAAAAAAAGACACTTTCCTTTCGGGAGTGTCTTTTTTTATTGCCTGTGTAATCTTATTCTGTGACTTCAGGAGGAGCAGAAGTATCTTCAACTGCAGGAAGTTCAGGTTTTTCAATCACAATTTTCATATCCTTGATATCCGGGTCGAAATCGATATTAATGATGTCGCCGGGGGCAAGTTTTGTAAGAATAATTTCTTCAGCCAGAATGTCCTCAACGTATTTCTGAATAGCCCTTTTTAATGGCCTTGCACCGAATTGTTCGTCCCATCCTTTTTCAAGGATAAAGTCTTTAGCCCTTTCGGTAATCTGGGGTTGGTAACCCATAGTCCGTATACGGGCAAACAGGTTCGAAAGTTCAATGTCGATAATCTTATGAATATCTTCCCGTTCGAGCGAATCGAAGATGATAACATCATCAATTCGGTTAAGGAATTCAGGTGCAAATGATTTCTTCAGTGCATTTTCGATAACACTCTGAGCAATATTTGAACTCTGCGACTGGCGGGCACTTGTGCTGAATCCAACACCGGCTCCAAAGTCTTTTAATTGCCTGGAACCAATATTTGATGTCATGATCACAATGGTATTCTTAAAGTCAACCCTGCGACCCAGGCTGTCAGTAAGCTGGCCATCGTCGAGCACCTGCAGCAGGATATGGAAAATATCAGGGTGTGCCTTTTCAATTTCATCGAGCAATACGATAGAGTAGGGGCGGCGCCGTACTTTTTCGGTCAGTTGGCCTCCTTCTTCATATCCGACATAACCCGGAGGTGCTCCTACAAGACGCGAAACTGCAAATTTCTCCATGTACTCGCTCATATCGATACGAATGAGTGCATCTTCGGTATCGAACAGGTAACGCGATAATATCTTGGCTAAATGAGTTTTCCCGACACCTGTCGGACCCAGGAAAATAAATGTCCCAATGGGTTTATTCGGGTCTTTGAGTCCGGCCCTGTTGCGGCGTATGGCTTTTACAACCTTTTTGATTGCATTTTCCTGCCCTATAACGGATCCCCCAAGTTCCACTTCCATATTCATAAGGCGTGAACCCTCATTTTCGGCAATCCGCTGAACGGGTACGCCGGTCATCATGGCAACCACTTCGGCAACATTTTCTTCGGTAACCATCTGGCGGTTCACTTTCGAATCCTCTTCCCACTTTGCTTTCAGCGATTCAAGCTGGGCCTGTGCCTTGCGTTCATCATCGCGGTAACGGGCGGCTTCCTCGTATTTCTGGCCTTTAATGGCTTTCATTTTCTTCTGCCGTATATCTTCGATCAGGCTTTCTATTGTAACGATTTCCACAGGTACGTGCATATTCGAGATATGTACACGGGCTCCTGATTCGTCGAGTGCATCAATTGCTTTATCAGGAAGGCAACGGTCGGTCAGGTAACGATTTGTTAAGGACACACATGCATTAATAGCCTCAGGCGTATACTTTACCAGGTGATGGTCTTCGTATTTTTCTTTAATCTGGTTCAGAATGGTAATAGTTTCATCCGGTGATGTAGGATCAACTATAATCTTCTGAAACCTGCGTTCCAGTGCACCGTCCTTTTCGATATACTGGCGGTATTCGTCAAGTGTGGTTGCTCCTATACATTGTATCTCGCCACGGGCCAGCGCAGGCTTGA
>CAISRK010000518.1 GCA_903887815.1 uncultured Bacteroidales bacterium
AGGATGCTGAAGATGTATTTCCCATTTTTCGGCAATAGTAAGTATTCCCATCCGGATTGCACTTACAGGCCTGAAAAAAGTTAACGGCCTCAATGAAAAGCGGCTGTTATCTTCAAATAGAATGAAATTCGACATAAGTATACTGTTAAAATATTGGCCATTAAAGATACGAGCAAAGTTAATGATGCAAAAAAAAACATGCAGCTTTTTCCTTCAGGAGTGAAGGGCAAAAAAAAAGCTACCCAGGCAGGATAGCTCTTATGCTTTTATGATGATTCGAAAGACTATTTAGCCTTACTTTTCATTTGTGCCGATTTTTCCATTTTCTGACGGAATTTATCAACACGGCCAGTTGTATCAACCAGTTTGATTTTGCCAGTGTAGAAAGGGTGTGATGTGTTGGAGATTTCCAGCTTTACCAGCGGGTATTCTTTACCATCTTCCCACTTTACAGTGTCCTTTGTGCTTACGGTCGAACGGGTGATAAACGAAAAATCGTTCGATATATCTTTAAAAACTACAAGGCGGTACTCTTTTGGATGAATGTCTTTTCTCATGATGCTTTCAGCTTAAATTTCAGGGCTGCAAAATTATACATTTTTTCGTCACAAACAAATATTCGACACTTTTTATTCAACAAAATTTTGTTAGTATAATTTTATTGCCATGGGTTTATAATTCAATTAAAAACTTCAGGGTGTCGATGCCGTCGGCATAATCGCCAAGTCCAGGGTGTTGGGTTTCGCCGAACCGGACTGTATTTTTTATTGTAAATACTTTATTAGCAATACATTGAATGTATTCTTCGTCCTTCCCGAGCTTTTCTTTTACCGATTCAATTGTATTGTAAAACTCGTAATACAGGACCGGGATAGGGGAGGAGTACTGGGTGGATTCGGTTAATATAAAAACGCCGTTATCGAGGTGTGGGATTGAATTTAACAGAAAAACAGAGCGGTGATAGCTGTAGTTGTTCATGTATTTATTATGCATACCCAGTATATCTTTATATGGCTCAATGGCTGTAAAGAGCTTTTCGGGCTTAAAATCTTCGGGTATAAATACTTTTGAAACGTTGCGGCAACCCAGTCCGAAATAAGAACAGATATCGGCTCCTAACTTCAGGAGTTCTTCTTCATTTTCATTGCCTGAAAGTACGGCAACCCCATTCCTGTTGCGACGGATTATATGCGGGTATTTAGCAAAATAGTATTCGAAGTACCTGGCCGTGTTATTGCTCCCGGTAGCTATAATGGCATCAAAATCCGTTATTTTGCCATCTGTAAACCGGATCATTGGCATAAATCCGGGTTCAATTCTTGTTAATACATCGGCTATGGCAGGCAGGATAACATTATCATCTGACGAAAGTTTACCTATAAACCTATGCCCTTTGATAAGGACACACAAAAAGTCGTGAAAACCAACAAGCGGGATATTGCCTGCCATAATTACGGCAACACGCGAAACACGGCTGTAAAGTGAATCCACTTTGTAATTTTTAAGCCATTCCCTCAGTGATTGTTCGGTAAGCGCATCACTCCAGGCATTAAGGGCAAATGCGATATTCGGTAATGTAAACCATGGATTGTGGTATACGGCCCTTTCGAGTGCTTTATTCAGCGCCGGAAATTCCCTTGCGAATCCCGTATCGCCTGACGAAATACTGTCAGCAGCCAGGCCCATGATGTTCCCGAGTTTGGCAAAAGCACGGATACGTGCATCAATCGTAAACAATTCAATCATACTATTTTCATGTAACAGGCGTTTGGTAATCGCAGAAGTTGGCGAAATTAGCAGTAAAAAACCATACTTTTGTCATCCACACCCTAAAATTTGAATTGTCCTGTAATGAAATCTTTAAAGTTATTTCTGTTCCTCGTATTATTTTTTTCGGCCGGATATGCATCATGCCAGGTGGTAAACGGTAACAATTTGCTCCGGGATTCGCTCAGCAGGTTCAGTTCGGTAATCTGGAAACAAAAGACCGATTCGGTCCGTCTTGCCGCCAGCGAGATGTTTTTTGAAAAATTCCGGGAGGTACTTGGCCGGCCCGGATCAGGGCTAATACCTTTCGATTCGATTAGTGGTATTACCCTTGCTGCAAGTGACGACAACAAATTCAGGATATTTACATGGAATGTCCCACTCGATGATGGCTCCAACAGATATTTCGGATTTATACAGGTTATAAATGATAGTTCGATTGTAATACCCCTCAGATCATCGGGAAAGGAACAACCTGATCTAGCCGGATGCCAGTTCACCGTTGAGGATTGGTATGGTGCAA
>CAISRK010000519.1 GCA_903887815.1 uncultured Bacteroidales bacterium
ATCATCGAAAGTGCTCATCCGTATATGACTTAACATTTAATATATATTCCAAAGGTATGCAGTAAATAATCAAAGTAAAATTAATGTGGTCAACTTATATTTGTGATAATATGTTCCTGAAATTTTCGAATAAAGCCATTGACCACCAATAGAATTTATTGCGGTTTAGTTCTGGCGGCATCGAGGTGTATAATTCCTATGATTCATTTTTTTTCATGCTGGGATAGATAAACGCTTAACCTACCATACATTTGTGACCACATCCTATAATCCAATATTTTATGTTCATCTCAAACATTACCCATTTCCTCGATGCTGAAGGCAATATTGCCAAAGAAATGAATAAGCAGGGGCGAGAACTGTCTAGTTTTCTAGCATTGGTAGTCGACATTGCCACAAAGCCACCTGAAGAAGAAGATATTGAGTTGCCTTGTTGGAAGAAGAATTGCAATGGCACAATTGAAATTCAATATATTCCAGAAGAATTCGATGTCATTGATTATTGGTGCACCAAATGTGATAATGCAGGTGCTATATCGGGCTGGCAAAACACAAAGTGGGATAATAGAAAGAAATAGTTATAATTTTATGGAACTGAACGATAGTATATATTCTAAGTTTATCATGTTTTAAAATATTGCCGAAATAGAAAAATCAATAGCAAAGAAATTTATATCGCTCACTTTAAATTAAATTCGCTAAGTTAAAACTGTTTATAATCCACTGAATATCAAGTGTAAATATAAATATATTATTAACCTAAATTAACAACGAGCTTCCATGCAGGCTGCAGGCATGGTTAACGACCATATGGTTTTTTGCAACAGGCATACCAGCGAAGGTAAGATATCCTTATAGTTAACAACTATTAATTATTTACTCATCTTCAACTTGTTAGCTGATTTAAAAATAGCTTCAACCGATTTAACAGAAAGGGTATCATTCTCTGCTTCCGCGTTAATAAAAGGATCATCTCCGAAATTGGTCACCAGATATTTGCGAAGCAACTTGGGAGTAGTCGGAATTGAGTAATATTCTGTATCGTTTCCTTTATACACATAGTATCCGCTGTTATAGGTTTTATATGCTCCTTCAGCTGCTCCGCCTATCATTCCCATTTGTCCGTATGTGGAGTAGCTGTTAATACAGTCATAAAGTAAGACCGTATAATATCCCTTTAACCTGACCGAAACATATACTTTCACATCCATTTTCTTTACATACAAAGACATATACTCCTGATTGTCAATGCAGAAACTTTGGATTTGAGATGGTGAATACTTTTTCTTCTTCCCTTTTGCATCACGGTAAATAAGATACATACAATCCTGATTCTTAAGATTGCCGCGTATTGTATCATTATCCAGTGTAACATAAAACCCGTTTTCAGGATATTCTTTCTTTCCCTGTGCATTAACATGAGAGGAAAAAAATAAGACTAAAATCATGACAACTGAAAAAGCTTTAAGGCTTCTGTGAATAGAAATTAAATTCATGGTTCCTAAAAATAAAAGTCGGTGATTGTATAATTAAAACTTTTCATTCCATTCAATAAAGTTATTAAAACAAACTTCCAATTAGACCCGTAAATATGCGTAATTCTGCTAATTTACTACATTATACCTTGGAAAATTGTAATTTTACCCCAAAATAAATTTCATGACCGACCCAACACCCGGCAAACGAACCGAACTTTCCGAATTAGGCGAATTCGGGCTCATCCGTCATCTAACCGAAAACTTTACAATCGAACAACCTTCAACTCTTAAAGGCATTGGCGACGATGCCGCTGTGATCGATTACGGCGATAATGTTATTCTTGTTACAACCGATCTGCTTGTTGAAGGTGTTCATTTCGACCTGGCCTATATGCCGTTACGGCACCTTGGGTATAAATGTGCAGCCGTAAACTTTTCCGATATAGTTGCAATGAACGGCAAGCCGAGGCAGCTTTTCGTTGGTCTTTCGGTTTCGAACCGCTTCCCGGTCGAAGCGCTCGACGAAATATACGAAGGCATCCGCCTGGCATGCAAACGCTATCATGTTGACCTTGCAGGAGGCGATACAACTTCTTCGGTTCACGGATTGTTTCTTTCACTTACAGTTACAGGCGAGGCAGCAAAAGAAGATGTTGTTTACCGCTCTACAGCAAAAGAGAACGATCTGCTATGTGTTAGTGGCGATCTTGGCAGTGCTTATATGGGTTTGATGCTGCTCGAACGCGAAAAGAGAGTGTTCGAAGTTGATCCCGGCATGCAGCCCGATCTAAATGGTTACGATTATATTCTCGAACGCCAGCTTAAACCCGAACCCAGGACCGATATACTGGAACTGCTGAAAACCGCCGGCGTAAAGCCCACTTCAATGATCGATATTTCCGACGGGCTGGCCTCGGAGGTTCTGCATATCTGCGAAGACTCCAAGCTGGGCTGCCGCATTTTTGAGGATAAAATTCCGCTTGATGCCATGACGGTTACTGCAGCTGAAGAATTTAATATTCAGCCTGTTACAGCAGCCATGAACGGAGGCGAAGATTACGAACTCCTGTTCACGATCAATATAAATGATTTTGATAAGGTTAAAAACCTCGAAGGCATCAGCATCATAGGCCATATGACCGAACCCAATGCAGGCGTTTTCCTGGCCAGCAACAACGGACCGCTCATCCAAATAGAAGCACTCGGGTGGAATCATATGAGGGAGCAGGAATAGAATAAGTAATTCATAATTAATAGTTTAAAGCTCAAAATTGGGTTTATTCTCTGCAACATTGAAACTCTAAAACACGCGAAGCACATAAACGCCGCAGGCGTCAAAACCCTTTGGGGCATTTAACCTTAAACGCTAAGCGCAATTGAACCTTGAACTTTGAACCCCTAACCCTTTATCCCTAACCCCAGCCTTGACCAAACACTCCGACCATATCGAAAACATTGTCC
>CAISRK010000520.1 GCA_903887815.1 uncultured Bacteroidales bacterium
CACTGGATGAGAAGTTATTACAAATGAGTTCGCGCATTTCTTCTCCGATTAAACGGCTCGGAATTCCCGGTTTTCTTTGGAGCAGTGCCGGAGACGGGCATTGTGTGGGTGTCCCTCCGGGTGAAGCCGCAACTATATTTCCCGTGGGGATTGCCCAGGCAGCCACATGGGACAGGAATATCGTGCATAAACTGGCTGATGTGATGTCGGATGAGGTAAGAGCCAGGGTAAATGGCAATGTACCCAAAGCCACCCTGACATTTTGGGCGCCGGTTGTCGAGATGGCACGTGATCCGCGCTGGGGAAGAACAGAAGAGTGCTACGGAGAAGATCCCTACCTCACGGCTCAGTTAGGTCTCGCTTTTGTGAAAGGGCTTCAGGGAGATAATCCAAGATATCTGAAATCCACAGCAGGTCCCAAACATTTTGCACTCAATAACGAGGAGTGGTGCCGTCACAACGGAACGTCCAATGTTGATGACGAACTCCTGTACGAATACTACCTGCGTCCTTATCAGGCTTTGGTTCAGCAGGGGAAAGTTTTACAGATCATGGCTGCATATAACCGGCTGAACGGAGTACCGTGTATCGGGAATAAAAGACTTCTGACCGATATTCTTCGCGGAGAATGGGGTTACGAAGGTAATGTGGTGTCTGACTGCAATGGGATCAGAGATTTATACGAGGGACACAAATATGTGGCCAATGTTCAGGAAGCAATTGCCCTGGCCTTAAATGCCGGGATGGATATTGAATGTGGTGATTGCTTTCGCGACCATCTTGCAGAAGTTGTCAAAATGGGACTGGTTTCTCAGGCAACGATTGACACAGCTGTTTGTCGTATTCTTCTTCCCCGTTTTAAACTTGGATTATACGATCCGCCTGAGATGGTTCCTTATACAAAGATTCCCCATTCGGTAGTTGACAGTCCGGGAAACAGGGCTGTAGCAAGAGAAGCCGCGCTGAAAACAATCGTGATGCTTAAAAATGATGGTCACATGTTGCCGCTTGATAAAAATAAGATCAGGTCTATCGCGGTGATCGGTCCTGTTGCCGCAGTCTGTGAATTAGGAGGCTATACCGGTGGATATTCCAAGGCAATCTCTCCCTTGCAGGGTATTATAAATAAGCTGGATAGTACAAAAGTCCATTATGTAAAGGGAACGGATGTGAAAATTGCATTGCCGGTTATCCCATCTGAATATTTGATTCCGGCCGGCGGTAAGCCTGGTGAGCACGGTTTAAAGGGCGAATACTTCAACAATACCGACTTTTCTGGTGAACCCGTCCTCACACGTCTCGACACGGTCATCGATTTTAAGTTTGGCAAAAGTGCTCCGGTCCCTGGCATACCGGCAACCTACTACTCGATCAGGTGGACAGGTAATTTTATTGCTCCTTGCTCGGGCCCCTATTATATTGGCGGTGAATTCGATGATGCTATTAAGCTGTATATCAATGGAAAGTTACTAATCGACCGGACATTAAACCGAAATAAGTCATCGGATGTGGCAAAAATTGAGGTTGAAGCAGGAAAGAGTTATGATCTGCGGCTCGAATATACCCAACAATGGTATAATGCCGAAGTAAAACTTTGGGGAGCTCCTACGAATCCGGATAAATTTGCTCCGGCCATTAAGGCAGCTCAGGATGCCGATGTCGCAGTAGTGGTACTTGGAACCGATGGAAGTGTTGAAAAGGAAGGGGTTGACCGATCAGACCTTAATCTGCCCGGCGATCAGGAAGACCTTGTTAAGGCCGTATTTAAAGCCAATCCTAAAACTATTGTGATCTTGCAGAACGGTAGTGCTATGTCTGTAAACTGGCTCAAGGAAAATGTTCCTGCCATTTTTGAAACATGGTTTAATGGTGAGGAGGCGGGTAATGCAATTGCAGATGTAATCTTCGGAGACTACAATCCTGCAGGAAGATTACCCCTTACATTTTATAAATCGGTTGAGAACTTCCCGCGGTTCAGTGACTATGATATCCGCAAAGGGAGGACTTATATGTACTGGAATAATGTGAAGGATAATTCAAAGATAAGCGAGGTGCTCTATCCGTTTGGTTATGGACTAAGCTATTCAACCTTTAGCTATGGTAAATTGGAGGTGGTCTCTA
>CAISRK010000521.1 GCA_903887815.1 uncultured Bacteroidales bacterium
CCTCGCAAATCGTACCTGATAATAATCAAGAGTATTATCTTTGATAAAACTTTAAATCTGTTAGAAAAGTTAATAAAACATTTACTCCCGAAATATAAGCAGCTCCCTCATGACTCCCGAAACCTTTAACCGCTACCTGAAGGACCCGTCGCTGCTCGATCTGCTGACGGTGGATGAGATGTGGGTATTGGTTAAGGAATATCCCTATTTCCAGGGAGCAAGGATGTTACTGGCAAGGAATCTGTTCAATACAGGACATGAAGCATATCCTCTGGCACTCCGCCTCGCAGCAGCTTATGCCGGCGACAGGAGTAAACTTAAGGAACTTATCGAAGGGTCACCTGTAATTATGCATGGGCTTAAAAAGGACATTAACCAGGGCAAAGCAGCGGAAATAGCCCCGGATAAAGAAGTTGTCTTTACAATACCGGAACCCGTTATAATCGGCCAGGATGTATTCACTGAAACAAGCCCTGAACAGGAAGAAATGAGTCGGACTGCATTGGATAAAGCTGCAAGGGCTAGGTCTTTACGTTCCGAAAATGACAGGAAACCCGAAACAACACCCGATTATAATTTACCTCCCCTTGGGCAAACAGTGCCGCCAGCCGGACCAATGGAAGCAACTACGCAACCTTTTGTTCCAAAAGAACCCACTATACACAACCCTCTTTTCGATACCATTATCTCACGATTAAAAGCAATTGAACCTACCGATACGGAAGAGGAAGAGTCGTATTTCGAAAAACACGCATCGATGGCCGTACCTGCAACTGAAGCTGAAATAGCGCGCAATAACCTGATCGACCGGTTTATACGTGAAGAACCCCGCATGAGCGCACCCAAACACGAATTCTTTAATCCTGACGATAAAGCAAAGCAGAGTACGGTCTTCCCCGAAGATATGGTAAGCGAGACATTGGCAAAAATTTATTACCAGCAGGGCCTTTATTCGATGGCAATAAAAATTTATGAAAAACTCATGTTGCTTATTCCCGAAAAAAGTAGTTACTTTGCAGCCCAAATTACTGAAATCGAGAAAAAACGTAAGTAACACAGTTATAAATACATAAAACAATAGAGTATGAATGCTTTTATTTTTGTTTCCGTTCTGATCCTGATCGCCTGCGTGCTCATGATACTCGTAGTGTTGGTTCAGAACTCAAAAGGGGGTGGATTAGCCTCGAATTTTTCATCTTCAAACCAATACATGGGAGTACGCAAAACTGCCGACTTCCTTGAAAAATTTACCTGGAGTCTCGCAGTAGCATTGCTCGTACTCTGCCTGTTTTCGATAGTTGTTATCCCGCGCGGTGCAAAACAGAGGACTTCCGATACCGAACTTCGTCAGAATATTGATGAAAATGCACAACCGGTTCAGGATTTCCAGGCTCCTCCTAAGGAAGAGAAAAAATAATGCTGTACTGAAATAGTATTTTGAATGTCAGAATGTCACGTGCATTCTGACATTCTTTTTTTTTGTCAGATAGGTTTTCCGGGAATACCATGCTGACAAACTACTTTATATGTATATAAATAATACAAAATCAGCATTATACGTTGTTTTCGGCATGTCGGAGCCACATGTATGAAACCGGGTTTGGCACGAAATATGACTATTGAAATTTCACTCCAAATAAAATTATTTAATCGTTTAACATAAAAATCAAGTAAAGAACATGGCACAGGTTAACGTAAAGCCTTTGGCCGACCGAGTATTGGTTGAGCCGGCAGCAGCCGAACAAAAAACAGCAGGTGGTATTATTATACCCGACACTGCAAAAGAAAAACCACAAAAAGGCACAGTAGTTGCCATTGGAACTGGTAAAAAAGATGAGCCCCTCACCGTTAAAGTTGGCGATATGGTTCTGTACGGGAAATATTCTGGTACCGAAATCAGTGTC
>CAISRK010000522.1 GCA_903887815.1 uncultured Bacteroidales bacterium
GTAATATGCGGAATAACCTGAACGGTTGCACCTAAATACTCACCTTTACGTTCTCTACGCAAAACACTGTCATAAACCTGACCGGCAGTGAAATTATTCTTTTTGGCCATTGTGGCTTTAAGAAAGCGTTCATAATGACCCAAATCGAGATCCGTTTCTGCACCATCCTCTGTAACAAATACTTCACCATGCTGAAAAGGGCTCATCGTACCCGGATCAAGATTAATATAAGGATCTAATTTGGTCATAGTGACCTTAAGGCCACGTGCCTCAAGGATGGCGGCAAGCGACGATGCAGCAATGCCGGGCTGTATTTTTTGAAGGAGATGCTAATGGGAGGGGCCTACTTTCTGTAGCAGGAATGACCAAGGTTGCACCAAAAGTGAGCCTGGTTTTTGATTCGTTTGTTGCTCCTAAAATCGGTGACCTGCCAGGCTTAATTATATTAATACCAGGCCTTCGCCTTCAAACAGAAGCCAACAAAACCTTTCAATTTGGTTTTGGTGCAGTTAGCTATGATGGTGAATTTGCACCTCTCCCAATTCCATTTGTGCAATTTTTCCGAAAACTATAAATTTCCGGAATTCTTATATAATCAAAAAACCCGGACTTTCCAGAGTCCGGGTTTATTATTTGAAAGGGTTTCAGAAATCCATATTATTTTTTCTCTTCAGGAGCGGCAGCCTGAGTATTCTGGATTTTAATTTTATCCTTTTTGGTAATACCCGAAAGAATTTCAACATTTACCCCATCGCTGAGACCTGTTTTAATAATCTTTTTTACAAATGCCTGGGGCGTTTTTTCAACTTCCACCCAGGCAGAGTCGCCTTCGTATTTAACCAGGCTTTCCTGTACCGACAGAACGCTGTCGCGGCGTTCGAGCACTATATCGGCATTGGCGCTGTACCCGGCACGGATAAACAGGTTGTTTTTCAACTCAACAGCTGCGCGTATTTCGAACTGTATTGCGCCGTTTTCCTCAACGCCTTTAGGCGAAATATGCTCAAGCTTTGCCGTAAATTTCTCAGTATCAATTGCTCCAACGGTCATAATCAGTTCCATGCCCTCGTGCAGTTTCCCGACTTCCGATTCATCCACCTTGCCTTTGAAAATCATTTCACCCATATCGGCCACAGTGGCAATGGTAGTTCCATCGTTAAACGTATTGCTTTCGATAACTGAATTTCCAACTTCGACCGGAACGGTGAGAACCATTCCCTCAATAGTTGAACGGATAATGGTATTGCTCACAGATCCTGAAGTTTTGCTAATACCATCGCGTATCAGCTGGAGGTTATTTTCGGCAGCATCGAGGTCCTCCTGTGCGTTCTTCAGGGCAACTTCATAGTTCTGCATTTCGGCCAGGGCAATTATCTTACCATCGTAAAGCGGTTTTTCGCGGTTGTAATTTTGCTGTGCATTATCAAGGCTTATCTTAGCCCGGTTTACCCGCGATTCGGCCTCGTTAAGGCTCACCATGTTAGGAATGATGCGTACTTTGGCAATCATATCGCCTTTCCTTACTTTCTGGCCGGCTTCGACATACAATTCCGAAATAATGCCCGACACCTGTGGCTTTATCTCAATTTCTTTTCGCGGAACCACTTTCCCGGTTGCCACGGTTTTCTTAACGATGCTTGCCACCTGGGCTGTGGTTGTTTCATATATTACCGGCTTTGCCTGCGATTTCTTATACAGGTAAGCGATGGTGCCAACAAATACAACCAGGATAACGATTCCAATCACTATTTTTAAAACCTTCTTCATTGTATGCTTTTCTTTATGGGTTAACAAAACATTTTATTCATACCGCAAGGCATCAATCGGTTTGATGCTGACGGCTTTACGGGCAGGTATAAGCCCGGCAACTGCTCCTGAAATTACCAGGATTACCAGTGCGGTAATTGCCATATTAAAATCGATGCTAGGATTTTTAAACATATTGGATTCGGCTCCGCTCGATGAGAGCACATAATTGACCAGGCCCAGGATTCCAACGCCTATCACCAGCCCGACATAGCCCGCAAACGTGGTGAGGAAAACTGATTCGGTAATTATCTGTGATATTATATTCCAGGGTTTTGCACCAATAGCCCGCTGAATACCGATTTCTTTGGTCCGTTCTTTAACAATTACCAGCATAATATTACTGATGCCAATCACGCCGGCCATCAGGGTGCCTATGCCTACAATCCATATTAGCCCGCTGATTCCCGAAAAAAGCCCGGTCATCTGGTTGTATTCCTTTTCCATATTGAAGGAGCCTATAGCCTGGGGATCGTCGGGAGCAACAGAATGACGGCGTTTGAGCAGAGTTTTGGCTTTTTCTTCCACGACCGATGCCGGTGTGCCCGGTTTCGAAGTAAAGGCGAACCAGCCAATAATATCGCCCCAGTTATATACGCGTTGAAACGTGGTTAAGGGGATAAAAATGCTTCGTTCCTTATCGCCGCCAAAATTCACTCCTGAATTTTTTGGTTTAAAGACACCTACCACCTGGAAGTAAATACCCTGTATCTGTATATATTGCCCGATAGCCTGTTCGCCAGGGGCAAACAGCACATCGAAAACCTTATTGCCTATGACTGCAACTTTGCGTTTTTCGTTTAAATCGGCATGGTTCAGGAAGCGGCCGTTGTAAACCACAACAGGATCAATAAGATTCCATTCGGGATAATCGCCCATGACTGAGAAAGCACCGGATTTAGCGCCTCTTATGACATTGTTGCCCCCGTCGAATCCTCCGCCCTGTGTGCGGGGGGCGAGATACTCTATTTCAGGTATTTCGCGCCGGAGAGCATCAATATCGTCGTTTTTAAAATTGTATTGCCGGGCTCTTGGCAGTCCTTTGTAAGGAATTGAGGTCGGCCTGGTCCACATGAAAACGCTGTTCGTTGCAAAGTCGCCAAAGTCGCTGATAACGCCGTTACGAAGCCCGTTGCCCGACCCCAGCATTACGACCAGCATAAACACGCCCCAGAACACGCCAAAGGCAGTGAAGAAAGTACGAAGCTTGTTCTTCTTCAGTGCACTCATTATTTCCTGCCAGCGGTCGAGGTCAAACATAGGTGGATTTTCTGGTTTAAGAGTTCAAATTCCTGCGGCGTTCAATGGTTACAGGGTTTCAGTGTTTCAAGGTTCAAAAATTGTATGTTTTATCAATCTTTTCAATCCCACAAATCTCCTCAAATCTCCTTTCTCCAACTCGCCCTTCGCCCCTCACCTTTTCCCCAGGCCCCAGGTCATCACTCGTCCCGCAGCGCTTCGATCGGTTTAATGGCAGCAGCTTTTCTTGCCGGGATAAAACCGGCCAGGGCACCGCTGAAAACCAGCAGTAAAAGGGCGTAAATTGCTATTCCCAAGTCGACTGAAGGGTGTGAAAAGAATTTTGATTCAATTTTACTTCCAACGGTTTCGAGAACCACAACTCCGAGAACCAGACCGAAGTAGCCGGCAAAAGAAGTAATCAGAATAGCTTCCTGAAGGATAAGGCTGATAATGCTCCATGGCGTAGCGCCCATCGATTTCCGGATGCCGATTTCCTTTGTACGGTCTTTTACAACTATCATCATAATATTGCTTACACCAACAATACCGGCAATAATCGTCCCGAAGCCGATGATCCAGATAAAAAGACGTATACTGGAAAAAAGGCGCTGGAATTTCTGAAATTGCTCCAGGCTGTTCCAGGTAAATATAGCCCGCGGGTCAGCCGGATCGAATTTGTGCAGAACGGCCAACCTCGACTTTACAGTCTGTTCGATCTGTTTGCTTTCCTCAACGGTTGCATTCCCGACCGTCAAAGCAATTGTATTGATACGGTTGTCGCCCGAAAATACGCGCTGAGCAGTGCTGATAGGCAGGTAAATAAGGCGGTTGTTGTCGTCACCGCCGTTGTTGTCGTCGGTAAAAATACCCACCACTTTAAATGGAACCCCGTTCACATTGATGAATTTACCCATGGGGTCTTCACCCTTGAAAAGAGCTTCCTCAACCTGTTTACTAATGGTTGTTACCTTGCGGAATTCGTCGATGTCAGGTTGGTTAATATAACGCCCCTTAATGATGGTTACCCGTTCAATTATTCCATAATCGGGGTAAACATTCATGATGTTGAAACTACCGAATTGTTTTTTGTACGATAAGGTGTTGCTTCCCCATATCTGGTAACGGGATGAACTTTTATCAATGCCTTTAACCGTTCGTTTAACGGCGTCGTAATCCTGGTTAACCAGCTGAATATTTCTGCCCGGTTTCATGCCTTTGTAAGGAAGGCTGGTTTGCCCGCTCCAAACCCAAATGGTGTTGGTTGCCGACGATTCAAATTCTTTCTCAACACCTTTCTGCAATCCGTTTCCCGAACCCAGCAAAATCATAAGCATAAAAATTCCCCATGCCACGCTGAAGCCGGTCAGAAAAGTTCTGAGCTTGTTCTTCTTAATGGTGCTGAAGATCTCCTGCCATTTATCTGTGTCGAACATTCTGACTGTTTTAGGCTATTTTAATTTAAAACGCTTCATGATCCAATATGCAACTCAAAACATTAAATACAAAATGGGAAATGACAAAGTAAATAGTATTCCTTCCCTTCTTTATTCATTATTCTGAGTTCTATGTTTATCATTCCATTCTTTTAACAGTCATACAGACAATCATTTACTTAACAACAGGATGTTTCCCGTTCAGTACTTCACTCTCGATCAATCCGTCCTTCAGGTGGATGATCCGGTTGGTCATGTGTGAAATATCGTTTTCGTGGGTTACAATAATTATCGTGATGCCTTCCTGGTTTATTTCTTTCAGGATTTGCATGACCTCGTATGATGTAGTTGTGTCAAGAGCACCTGTTGGTTCGTCGGCAAGTATCACCTTGGGTTTCGAAATAAGGGCACGTGCAATTGCGATACGTTGTTTCTGACCGCCCGACAGCTCATTGGGCATATGTTCGGCCCATTCACTAAGACCCATTCGCTCAAGGTATTCCATGGCGATGCGGTTGCGCTTTTTACGATTAACGTTCTGGTAATAGAGCGGCAGGGCTACGTTTTCCATCGCGTTTTTAAACGAAATAAGATTAAACGACTGGAATACAAACCCAATGTACTGGTTCCGCAAACCGGCAGCCTTGGTTTCGCTCTGGTTTCGGATAAGAGTGTTGTCGAGATAATAATCCCCGGTATCGTAGTTGTCGAGGATACCTACAATATTAAGCAGGGTCGACTTACCGGAACCTGACGATCCCATTATAGATACAAACTCTCCGGCCTTTATATGCAGGTCGATACCTTTGAGAACGTGCAACTGGTTGTTGCCGGTAATGTATGATTTATTAATTCCGTTCAGACGGATCATACTTGTTGTTTTTATTATAATCAGGGGAATTGTATGTCCGACATATTCTCCTGTTTATGATTTCGTGTAATAATAATATTCACTAATCAGGCAAAAATACTCAGAGAATGATTTTCAATAGTATAGAAAACAAACGTCAGGAGCAAGTGTTTTAGTGTTTAATCAGGTAAACTGAACTATACTTCAGACGTAATAAGTGGCAATAAGTTACAAAATCAAGTAAGCTGTACAGAATAAACTGAAGGTTGACATGTTGTAAGATGTAAGCTGAACCTTATAAGGAGTATTATCCCTGATTTTACAGGCAGAAAACATAAGGTATCAGAGCGGAAAGCAACCATATACAAAGGCTCAAAATTGATTTATATGATGTCAGTAAAAGACCGCTGTCATTATTTCTTCATTTACGTAATTGTTTTGTTGGTAAGACCGGTTTTAATGTGGTTCTGCGAAAAAACTCCGGGAAGAAAGACTTAGTGAAGTTTCGTAAGATTGGTAGGAGAAAAAATTAAAAGAATATACAAAATGTCGACCCCGGATAAAATTTTTTTTAAGTGATTGAAATATAGCATAATATCAAGTTAATTATTGGTAATTGGCGAAAAATCCTGAAGAAATAGGTTTGCTTCACTCTGAACCCAATATTGGATAGTGTAAGCATAACACTTTTGGATAATTAAAATTCTTAACAATCCTTAACCCTTAAGTTACGGTTTACAGGAATCACGAAATGAAAATTTCTAGTTACACGATCCTTCAGGTGAGCATACCTGACCTTCCAGTAGCTCAAAGTTTGATTGAGGATTTTCTTTCCTCCATTCCGGAAATGATTTTTCGAGGGTTTGCAGAAAAACCTGTGTGTCCTGTGCGCCCGACACGGCATATTTCCTGTTAAAAACAAAGAATGGCACACCGCGTATGCCCAGTTGCTGAGCTTCGTAAACATCAGCGCGTGCTGCATCAGCGTAGGTTTGGTTTTCAAGTGCCGATCTTAGGGCTGCAGTATCAAGACCCACTTCTGCTCCCAGTTGAATGAGGGTAGTATAATCATCGGTATTTTTCCCTTCGGTGAAATACGCCTGGAAAAGCTTTTCTTCTGCTTCGTTTTGTTTATCGTGTTTTTTCGCAAAATGGGTGAAACTATGCGCATTAAGCGAATTGGCGACAACCGCCATATCGAAATTAAAAACCAGGCCTTCGCCGGCTGCCATCTGGGTTACATGATCATTCATCTGCCGGGCCTGCTGCAAACTGAAACCTTTATGTTCAGCCAGGTATTGATGGATGTTTTTTGTCGGATCGGTTTTCATATCGGGGGAGAGCTGGAAACTTTTCCAGACTACCTTAACACTTTCGTTTTCGGGAAATTGTGCCAGCGCCTTTTCGAACCGCCGCTTGCCGATATAACAAAAGGGACACATTACATCGCTCCAGATTTCTACCAGCATTTTATTTTTCGTTGAATCCATATTCATCATAGTTGTATACTTATAAACAAACAATTGGCTTCTAAGTTTACTTGAAACAAAGAAACCAATTGAAAAA
>CAISRK010000523.1 GCA_903887815.1 uncultured Bacteroidales bacterium
ATAGTTTCTAAACTTTTAATAAGAGTAATGGTTTTACCCACTTTTGTACCAGGGTGCAAAATTAGACTTTATATAAAAACAAATTCAATAATTTTTGCATTAAAATGCACTTTGGAAGCTATTTAAATAAATTCACAATATATTGATCTGCTTTATTTTATAAAATATCACATAATCAATATTCGATATATAAGACAACACCTGGCAGGCTATGCCGGGCGTTAATTAACAAACCGAAAATACAGGTAAATACTATTAAAAGCAATTGTTAAACAAAGGAGTGAAAACACGTGGATGCATGGTTCAGGTCAACGCATTAAGATTGCCGGCCTTTCGCTGAATCTTACAATAGTTGAACCTTGCGCGTATAACCTGAAGATTCAACAAATAATAGTTTTATGATAAATTGCTTTTCAGTGCCCGGGAAACGGGAACAGGGAATATGCCTGGAACAGAAAATCTAAACCACCCTTTTCAGTATATTTCGCTTACCGGTTTCGATAACGAATGGAACCCTCTCTTCAACCACATTACTGGTATCGAGGCCATAAGCCCTGATGTCGGAAGTCGACATTTTAGTCAGCCAGCGGTAAACATCCATCACAAACTGCTCGAATGCCGGGAAGTCGAAATCGTAATTTTGTATACGCCGGATGATAATATAATGGAAATCGGCCGGGATATGATGTTTGCGCAGAGAAGGATAACCCGATTCGAGGTTAATCTCACTGTCGGCTACAAGCTCTTCGAGTACATGCTTAAAGAACAGGTTTATGCGTGGCTGAACTTTAAAACCGAGCCTGAATTCGACCCTCATAAGCACACCAGGGATAATCTTATCGACTGAATATTCCATAGTATGGGGTTCGTCAGTGATATGGACGTGCAGGAGCCAATAGGTATCAGCCCGTTTGGGTTTCTTGTTGCAGATCGAATACAATATTTTGGTCTCGATATCGGTCGGATAATCGGCATGCGTAATATACACCAGGTTGGTCGCATATTTCTGTATGGAAACATCCTGGCTGATATCTTTGATTGTGTTAACGTGATCTGCAATTTTCACGAAACGGGTAAACTGGTTCTTGATCCTGCGCCCCCGCTGCCACACATACATAACAAATGCAATCAGGCCGGCAAGCAGAATAGTAAACCAACCTCCGTGGATAAATTTCGCCAGGTTGGCCGCCATAAACGAGCCTTCGATGGTAAAATATACAGTAAGGAACAGTATAATCATCCATCGTTTCCTCTTGATCTTCATCAGGTAATGAACCATCAGTAACGTGGTCATCAGCATTGTAATAGTAATAGCAAGACCATAAGCAGCTTCCATATTGGAAGATGTTTGGAACATCAGTATCACAATAACAACAGCAGCAAACAGCAGCCAGTTGATAGAATAAATATACATTTGTCCTTTCCGGGTTGTCGGGTAACTTATACGGACTTTAGGCCAGAAGTTAAGCTGTATAGCCTCACTTATAATGGTATACGAACCGCTTATCAACGCCTGGCTGGCTATAACCGCAGCTGCAGTTGAAATCAGTACACCCAAAATCAGGAACCAGGATGGCATAATTGCAAAAAACGGGTTTGGGATAAGATTCCCTTCTTTATGCTGCATCAGTATCCATGCTCCCTGGCCAAGATAATTAAGAATAAGCGTGGCTTTTACAAATATCCAGCTTACCCGTATATTGTTGATGCCGCAATGCCCCAAATCGGAATACAAAGCCTCGGCACCTGTGGTACACAGAAACACGGCTCCCAGTAAAAGAAAACCATGCGGGTAATGATACAGGAGGTGAACAGCATAATAAGGATTAAATGATTTTAAAACCATAGGAAGCTGGATAAGCTGAACAATTCCCAGGAAAGCCAGCATTCCGAACCAGATTGCCATCATGGGACCGAACGATCGGCCAATAGCAGTAGTACCGAATTGCTGAATAAGAAATAACAAGGCCACTATGAGAAGCGCAACAGGAATTATAGGGATATGCGGATAGGCCAGTTGCAGACCTTCGACTGCGGACACAATAGTTATAGAAGGGGTAATTACGCCGTCGGCAAGCAAAGCACTGCCACCAATAATTGCAACGGCAAAAAGCCATTTTTTCCGTTTCCGCACCAGAGCATACAAAGCAAGTATACCGCCTTCACCCCTGTTGTCGGCCCGAAGAGTGATCATCACATACTTAACTGTGGTTTGCAGTGTGAGAGTCCAGATAATGCATGAGATTGCCCCAAGAATAAAATCCGGTTCAATCGTTCCGCGTGAAGCCGACAATATGGCCTTCATCACATACAAGGGTGAAGTTCCAATATCTCCATATACAATTCCCATGGTAATAATTATACCGGCAAGTGTAAGGGCATTATGCGGCAGGGGTAATTTCTTTTTCATCATCAGGCCAAAAGTATATTATTTGCAAAAAATTCAATTAACAAACCCCTGAACAACCAATTGAATTGCCGGGGTTTTGCCTATTTATCAAACTGAAGCAAATATTAGGGTTTCTTGTTTTTGAATTGAGCGTACCACCGATAAACAGGATTCCTGGCAGGAAGTGCGTTGAAGAATGTCAAACCTGCTTAGCTGCACCACTTGCATTTCGTTGTTTATAAAACGAAAGCAGGGATGCAGATCTGTGTTTAACATACAAAAAGATTATCGCTGCAAAGATAAAGCTATTCAGTATGCAATATATAAGAGAAATACCGAATGTTGCAGCAAGCCGGAGCTGCAATAAAATTTTCCTTGCCTTACTCAGGGATTAACCGGCAGTTGCCTGGCCTCACAGTCCTTTCTTTTCCAGGCAGTAAACTAATTTTGCCTGCGTCATCCGGTTTCTGTGAGACAAAAAAAACGTGTTCGAAAAAAAAATCAATATTCTTGGGATGAAAGTGTGATCCTTTACAGGAGTATCCTATCTTTGTTATACTAATTAACCTATCAAAAAAAAGATCAATATGGCTGATTTGTCAACCAATTACCTTGGTTTAAAATTAAAAAATCCTGTTATAGTCGGTAGCTCGGGCATGAGCGGAACTGTTGCCGGTGTAAAGCATGCTGCCGAAAACGGAGCGGGTGCAGTTGTATTAAAATCCATATTTGAGGAACAGATACTACACGAAATGGATGGCTACCTTAACGAATCGCAGAATGATAACGGCAATTCGTTTCACAAAGGCTACCAATCGGTACTGAACGAGAGAGAATATGATTATGATGAAGCCTATCAGTATCTTACCGATCATGCTAAAGATCTGACCTTGCGCAAGTTCCTTTCTTTTGTTGCCGAAGCAAAAAAAGCAGTGGATATACCTGTAATTGCCAGTATCAACTGTACCTCGGCTTACGACTGGCATTATTTCGCAAGGCGTATTGAAGAAGCAGGCGCCGATGCGCTTGAGCTCAATGTTTATGTGCTTGGTTCGAATACGATGAAGAACTCAGCCGAAAACGAGAAAGTGTATTTCGATATTATTGAAGCCGTCCTGAAACAGGTTAAAATTCCTGTATCTCTCAAAATGGGCTTCTATTTTTCAGGGCTTGCCACTACGGCAATTGAACTTTCCAAAACAGGGATTGGCGGACTTGTGCTTTTTAACCGGCCCTTCCACCCCGATATTGATATCAACTCGCTCGAAACCCACGCCAAATATATGCTGAGCGATCCTTCGGAATATTCGCATGTTCTGCGCTGGATTGCATTGCTGTCGGGCCGCACCGAATGCCAGCTTGTAGCCACAACCGGTATACATACTGCCGAAACTGCAATAAAACAATTACTCGCAGGCGCAACGGCTGTTGAGGTTGTTTCGGCCATGTACAAACACGGCTACCCTGTAATTTCGGAAATAGTAAATGGTATAGGCAAATGGATGGACGAAAAAGGATATGCCACGATCGATGATTTCAGGGGTAAAATGAACCAGCAGAGCATCAAGAATCCTGCTGAATTCGAGCGCGTTCAGTTCATGAGATTATACTCGGAGATTGTTTAGTTTCGGATTTGTGATTTCGGAATGCGGATTTATGATTTCGGTTTTATAATATGCTTCAACTCATAACTATAAAGGCCTGCCGGTTTCTGCAGGTCTTTTTTTATCCGGTTGTAGATACAAAAACATCGTCAGTGCAACAAATTACACCTTCTGCCTACCAAATTATATCATCAGCGATACAAAAAGTTTCGCCCGCGATACAAAAAGCTTCACCCGCGCAAATTACAGGGTCGGCGAACGTCCTGGAATAGTCTGACAGAATAGTTTATTGTTGATCAAGTAAGAAATATAATATTACTTTTGACCGGGAACTTTAATACCCGGCTTCAGAAATAATGCTACTATGGATAATACAGATAAGCTGCGTTCGCTTGGGCGCACTGATATGAAAATAACTCCGGTTGGTCTTGGCTGCTGGCAGTTCAGTAAACAAAAAAATATGGCCGGGAAATTCTGGCCTACACTTGAAGATGACCTTATCGACAAGGTTGTATCCCTTTCCCTTGAAGGAGGTATCAACTGGTTTGATACTGCTGAATTATACGGTAACGGGGCATCGGAAAGAGAACTTTCCAGAGCCTTGCAGGCTGCAGGGAAAAAGCCTGGTGATGTCCTCATTGCTACAAAGTGGTGGCCTATGTTCCGTTTCGCTTCGAATATCGCTAAAACCATTGATCAGCGTATCAAAGCCCTAAGGCCTTACCCTATTGATCTCTACCAGGTGCACCAGCCCTGGGGCTTTTCGAATGAACGAAGCGAAATGGCAGCAATGGCTGAAATGCTGGTAAAGAAGCTGATTAAAAACATCGGAGTGAGTAATTTCTCGGCAAAGCAAATGAAAAACGCCTGGGAAACCCTTGATAAAAAGGGAATTCCCCTGGCCTCAAACCAGGTGCGCTACAACCTGCTGGACCGAAAAATCGAATCAAACGGAATAATGGAAACGGCAAAGAAACTGGGAATATCTATCATTGCATATTCACCATTGGCGCAGGGGCTTGTTACCGGCAAGTTCCATGATAATCCTGAACTACTTAAAAATATCGGCTTCAGAAAATATAATTCTCAGTTTAAACCCGATGGGCTGGAGAAAAGCCGGCCGATAGTTATGGTTGTTAAAGAACTTGCTTTGAAATACAATGTAACCCCTTCGCAGATAGCCCTCAACTGGTTAGTCAATTATCACGGTAATACAGTATTTGCTATTCCGGGAGCCACAAAGGAAATCCATGTAAAGGAGAACACAGGGGCAATGTCATTCCGGCTTTCGGATGAGGATATGGTAAGGCTGGATAAGGAAAGTGCGATATTTAAATAGTGAATAAGCTTGCCAGACTATAATAGATTTACGATTTCGGAATTGGGATTTACGAATTGTAAAAATCAACTTGTCAACTGACCATTGTCAATATTCAATTGTCAATTTTCAATTATCCATCGACTCATAATTCATAACTCATAACTCATAATTAAAAAAAACAGGCATCAAAAGTTCATCTCCCTTCTGATACCTGTTTAACCAATTTAATTCAACCAACTAACCTTATTTTATTTGCTGCATTTTTTTTGCTCTTTCGTCCGCCTGTTGTTTGCGGTAAGCATCAAGTTTAGGGCCTTGCTCGGCAGTTAAAACCTTTTTCAGTTCAATATCGGTTTCTGCCTGAAGTTTATTCATTTCTTGATGCATTTTATCGCGATCCACTTCTCCCCCGGCTTCACGCATTTTTGCAAAAAGTTCCGATTGCTTTTTCTGTCCTGCTGCTACGATCGGAGTAACCTTTTCAACCTGGTCTTTAGTCAGGGTTAAAGCAGCGGTAAGGCCATCCATTTCTTTTTGAAGCCTTGCAGCCGGATCGTATCCTCCCGGCTGAGCGTAACTGGCGCCCACCGCAAGCAGAACAATAAGAACTGCAAATGATAATTTTTTCATAGTTTAATTTTTTAGAATATGTACTTTGACAACAATTACACCTCCAGGTTTAACCCTTTATGAATATTTATATTTTGAACCGCGATAGTCAACGTTTTTTATTCAGTCACGTAAGCCATTTCAAAAAAAAAAGACCTGCAGGAATTTCCGGTGGGTCTTTTTCTTATAAATTTCAGAAGTCCTAGTATTCGTCAGGAATTTGTTTTAGCTGTGTACGGG
>CAISRK010000524.1 GCA_903887815.1 uncultured Bacteroidales bacterium
ATAGCAATAAAACTCAGGTAAACCGGCAGCATGGTTGAATGAAATCCTATCACAAGGTCGCTTAACAGCATAGCTGCAACCGGCACAAGGAAAGCAAGATCTTTCCTTTTCAGAAAAGTACCGCCAAACAATGCTGTAGCCGCAATAGGGGTGAAGTTAGGCCAGTGAGGTATCAGCCTCATCATTGCTGCGGCAATAATCATTGTAAATACCATGTATAATTATGGTGAAAGCTTCGTGTTTTTCATTTTGAATGCATTACTGATTTTGTTTGGCAAATGTAGCAAAAAGCAATTGAATTCTTTAAGCCACCTGGTTCACTAATTAACAAATTATTGTGTAAAAAGTTTTTACTATTGCATGTATTTCAATGTCAGTATATTACCCGAAGATACTTTGCCTGTTGTCCTGTATAAGAAATTTGTTTTTTTGCAGAATAGCAGACCATCTGCATCTTTACTTCCTGGTACAGGGTTTTGATTCGGAAGTAAATATTACTTTTACGGAGTCATTGTATGTATGGAGGAAATTTCATGAAGAACAGAAGTAAATCATTGGTGTTTTTACTTATAATTTGTATTGCTATGGGAATGGAGTCATGTCATGATCTGAAGATGAAAGCTGACCTGATAATTTTCAATGCAAAAATATTTATACCCGATCAGGTTTCCCCGGCTATAAACTGCATAGCAGTTAAAGATGGCAAAATCCTCAGGATCGGGTCGGATAATGAAATCCGGAGCAGGTATTGGGCACCTGAAAACATCAATGCTTCAAAGGCGTTTGTATACCCCGGTTTCAATGATGCACATTCACATTTTACCGGATATGCGCTATCCCTGAGGTATGCCGATCTCACGCAGGCCCATTCATTCAGCGACATTATTGAAATCATTGAAGGATACCGTAAACAGCATCCTGATGGATGGATTATGGGCTGGGGCTGGGACCAGAATAACTGGCAGGTGAAGGAATTTCCAGATAACAAACTGATAAATAAGCTCTTCCCGGGAGTGCCTGTAGTGCTGGTACGGATCGATGGCCATGCCGTGCTGGCAAGTGATGCTGCTATTGAAGCCGCTGGAATAAAAGCTCCTGTTAAAAAGGGGGAAGCGATTTTAAGAAACAATTCCTTTACCGGGATTTTCCTCGAAACGTCTGCCGATAAAATACGGAATGCAATTCCCAAGCCAACCCTGAGCGAAACTATTGAATATTTGATGGTTGCGACCAAACTTTGTCACGAGGTGGGATTAACCTCTGTGACCGATGCCGGACTCGAAAAATCAGAAATCCTTTTACTTGATTCATTGCAGAAAGCTGGGAAAATTACATTGCGTGTTGATGCCTGGCTAAGCCCGACACAGGAGAACTATGATTATTTCCTTAAAGACTCGGTCTATCAAACACCTTTCCTCAGGGTGGGAGCCATAAAGATGTATGCTGACGGTGCCCTGGGATCGCGCGGTGCTTGTTTATTAAGTCCTTATAGCGATGATTCGCCTAACAGAGGTATACTCGTTACCACAGCTTCCGAAATGGATGCTGTATGCAAACTTGCTTATGATCATGGTTTCCAGGTAAATACCCATGCCATTGGCGACTCGGCCGTGCGTATGGTTCTGCATGCTTATGCAAGGATCCTGCAGCCCGAAAATGACCGTCGCTGGCGGATTGAGCATGCACAGGTTGTAAATGAAAATGATTTCGGATGGTTCGCCAAATATCATATTATCCCTTCAATTCAGGCAACACATGCCACTTCCGATATGGATTGGGCCGAGAGGCGCCTGGGACCGCAACGGGTTAAGGATGCCTATGCATACAACCGGCTGCTGCTGCAAAACGGCTGGCTGCCCAACGGAACTGATTTCCCTATCGAAAGCATAGCTCCCATTAAAACATTTTATGCATCAGTAGCAAGAAAAGACGCAAACGGACAACCCGAAGAAGGATTCATGATGGAGAATGCACTCAGCAGGGAAGATGCGTTAAAAAGTATGACAATATGGGCAGCAAAAGCTTCTTTTAGCGAGAAAGTCAAAGGGACCATCGAAGAGGGTAAAGCAGCTGACTTTACAATTTTAAATACAAATTTATTAAATGCAGCCGAGGATAAATTACTTAAATCCAAGGTTTTATATACTGTAGTAGATGGGAAAATAGTCTATAAGGCAAAATGAGAAACCCGGTGTTAGAACAATTACTTACCCGGGTTACATTTCTTCATAACCCTATTTCTGTTTCTGACTAATTATGAATCTAAAACTGATTTTTTAAAATGGCACAAAACGCAAAAATAACCTGGCAAAGCAATATGGCTTTCGAAGCCAGTGTGAACGGGCATAACATTATGATGGATGTTGATTCAACTGCAGGAGGGCAGGATCTGGGGCCCAGGCCGAAAATACTGCTTTTGGCCGGTTTGGGCGGATGTACCGGGATGGATGTGGTTTCGATATTGGCGAAAATGAAAATCGTACCCGAAAAATTCTGGATGGATATCTCGGCAGAACTTAGCGAGGAGCATCCTAAAGTCTACAACCACATTAAACTTACGTATAATTTCAAAGGTGATAACCTGGATTTCGACAAACTCGAAAAAGCAGTGCATCTTTCGAAAGAGAAATATTGTGCTGTTTCGGCAATGTTATCAAAATCGGCCGAAATGGAAGTTGAAATTAAAATTGTAGATTAGAATCCGGTTTTTATTTCCTTCAGCCTTTCAGCAACATTCTCAATTACGTGAAGAAATTCGCTGAATATCATTGCTGTAGCTCCCCACATAAATTGTCCGCCGACTTCAAACCCCGGGGCATTTATCTGTATGTTATTTTTGAAAGTAAGCGTCCTGTTCACAATGCTGTTATAACTGATTTCTTTAAAAATATCGATTTCAATTACTTTCTGAACTTCCGTGCTGTCGGGAACAAAATCCGGACGAACAGGGGTATAACCAACAAAAGGATAAATAATAAAATTGCTTGGCCTGACATAAAACCTGCTCAGTTGTCCAACTACCTCTATTTCAGCGGGATTAATCCCGATTTCTTCTTGGGCTTCCCTCAGTGCTGTATGCTCGAAATCCGTATCGGAAACTTCCCGTTTTCCTCCCGGTAAACTGATTTGTCCCGAATGCGCGCCGTCGTATTCGTTCCGAAGTATGACAACAGTATGCATGCGGTTGTCAACCGGATAGAGAAGTATTAGAACTGAACTCTCAAGTGCATCGACTGGCGGGGTTCCGGTTTTCAGATCCCTTATCCTCATTTCGGGTGCAAGGCGCAAATGGGCATCAATACCGGGCAAGGCATTAGCCAGTTCGTCGCGCAATATTCCGAGAAATTGCCTTGTATCCTCTTCCGATGTAAAAATTGTTGTCATTTGTTTAATTTTCGGTTATCTTTAAACCTATTAGCCATCCAATTTGTTTAAATGATAAAAATACTACAAGTATAAAACCAATATAGTTTGTAAATAGTATCTTTGCAGTAATATTATTTTCATGAAAAAACAACAACTTAAACCCAATGATTCGCCATCCGATGTGCTGACAAACCGGATGGAACTTATCCTATATAACGACGATGTGAACTCTTTCGATTTTATAATAGAAAGTCTTATTGAAGTTTGTGATCACGACGCTGTGCAGGCTGAACAATGTGCAATGCTTGCTCATTATAAAGGTAAGTGTGGTATAAAATCGGGTACTCTGAGCGAGTTGACCCCTATGAATAATGAGCTCAACAACAGGGGCATTTCGACTGTATTAAGTTAATTAAGTGTAGGTTATGAATAAAACAGTCCGTACTATTTTTATAATTCTGCTTGGCACAGCAATAGTTGCCTGTTCAAAAGTTCCGATTACCGGCCGCAAGCAGTTGAAATTGCTTCCCGACAGCATGATTATGGCCATGGGCCAGGAAAATTACTCCGCTTTTTTAAAGTCCAATCCGCCTGTTAATCCTCCTACCCGGTCATCAGCTGAAGTTACTGCAGTAGGAACCAGGATCAGCAAGGCCGTTGAGAAATATCTTGCCGACAATGGTTTGTCGAAAAAAATTGCAGGTTATAAATGGGAGTTTAATGTAGTCGACAGTAAAGAAGTAAATGCATGGTGTATGCCCGGTGGCAAAGTTGTGGTATATACAGGTATTTTACCGCTTACAAAGGACGATGCCGGCCTTGCTGTTGTAATGGGCCACGAAATAGCTCATGCTATTGCCGATCACGGCAACGAGCGTATGAGCCAGGAACTGGCTGTTCAGGCAGCCGGGGTTGGACTGGATATCTATATGCAAAAAGAACCACAGCAAACAAGGGATATTTTTATGTCAGCATTCGGAGTAGGCTCACAATTGGGTCTTCTGGGGTACTCTCGCCAGCATGAACTCGAAGCCGATAAATTAGGTCTTGTTTTTATGGCAATGGCAGGCTATGATCCTGAAAGAGCATTAAGTTTCTGGCAGGAAATGTCAAAAGCAGGAGGGGCCAAACCTCCTGAATTTATGAGCACTCACCCAAGCGACGAACGACGTATTGCTCAGATCCAGGCCTTCTTGCCTGAAGCAAAAAAATACTATACAGGCACCCCCGGCGGAAGTTCAAACAGCCCGAAGCCAGCTGCCAGTCCCACCGGAACATCACAGACTAAACCCTCTTCAAATCCTGCAAAACCCTCCATCCCTGCTACTACTCCTACACCCGGCCAGTTAGGTGTTAAGATTAAATAAGGTTACTTAGGGTTAGCTGGTTTCCGTAAGCCATATCGATAAAATACTTAATTTAGCCTGAGATTCCTTTTCGGGAAATACCAAGGGTTGCTCAGTTTTTAATTTGATAATTATGTCTTGGTTACTAATCATAGTTTTAATATTTCTCGGGGTATTGTTCCTGTTGCTCGAAATACTGGTCATTCCGGGTTCAACGCTGGCAGGCATTGTAGGGTTCGGGCTTCTTTTTTCAGGCATCTGGCAGGCTTATGCATCCAAAGGTACCATGGCCGGGCATATTACACTGGGATCGACATTCGTTGTTACTTTGGTTATCCTTTATTTCTCATTTAAAGCCGGCACGTGGAAACGTATGGCACTTAAAGCTACCAGCGATGGAAAAATGGATCAGCTCGAAGGAATTGAAATAAAAACAGGCGACATCGGCACCACTATTTCACGCCTTGCACCCTCGGGCAAAGCCATGATTGACAATGAAATAGTTGAAGTACACACTTACGGTGAATTCGTCGACCAGGATAAGGAAGTGAGGGTGATTTTGGTAAAAGACAATAAGATTATTGTAACTCTAAATAAAACAAAAGTATGACACCTATGACTTCATTTATTGCCATTGGTATAGCCAGCCTGGTAGGCCTTTGGATCATTTTCTATTTTATTCCTGTCGGGCTTTGGTTCACGGCTTTACTGTCAGGAGTTAAAATATCGCTGGTGCAGCTTGTATTTATGCGTTGGCGCAAAGTTCCGCCTTCAGTAATAGTATCGGCACTTATTACATCAACCAAGGCTGGACTATCGCTTTCGCGCGATCAGCTCGAAGCTCATTATCTGGCAGGCGGCAGGGTGAAGTCGGTTGTAAATGCTTTAATATCAGCTGATAAAGCGAATATTCCTCTCGATTATAAATCAGCAACCGCTATCGACCTCGCAGGTCGTGATGTATTCGAAGCTGTGCAAATGTCGGTTAACCCCAAAATTCTTGATACGCCTCCTGTTGCCGCAGTTGCAAGAGATGGTATACAATTGATTGCAAAAGCCAGGGTTACAGTACGTGCCAATATCAAACAGCTTGTAGGCGGTGCAGGTGAAGAAACTGTGCTTGCCCGTGTAGGCGAAGGCATTGTATCTTCAATCGGTTCAGCCGAAAACCATAAACATGTATTAGCCAATCCCGATACCATTTCGAAAGTAGTATTGGCAAAAGGGCTTGATTCAGGAACTGCTTTTGAGATTCTTTCGATCGATATCGCTGATATTGACGTCGGTAAGAATATCGGAGCCATGTTGCAGATGGACCAGGCCAACGCCGATAAAAATATTGCACAGGCCCGTGCCGAAGAACGCAGGGCTATGGCCGTTGCCCTCGAACAGGAAATGAAAGCCAAAGCCCAGGAAGCCCGTGCATCGGTTATTCAGGCTGAAGCCGAAATCCCTAAAGCTATTGCCGAAGCATTCAGGCTGGGCAACCTTGGAATTATGGATTATTATAAGTTCCAGAATGTTCAGGCCGATACCCGTATGCGCGATTCTATTGGAGACCCGAATTCTCATCGTACCGGGCAATCAGGGAAACAGGGAGAATAAAAAAAACAGTTCAAAACTGTAATGATTTTTTAAAGCCCGGCATATTGTCCGGGTTTTTTTTACACCATTTTCGACTTATATTTGTTATAGTAAAATAGTTCTAGGAAAACGGAGATGAAGCAAGAAGGAATTGAAGATACCAAGCGGTATAAATCGTTATATAAAGAGCTAATCGGCTCCTGTGGCTACATTACTGACCGTGCAGGCAGGATGATGATCAAACAGGCCTTTGCAGAGGTATTTAAGCATTTCGGTGAGGACAGGAACATCGTAGGAGAATTTAAGCTCGAACATTCTGTATCGGTTGCCCGAATTGCCGCCGATGATATGGGGCTGGATGCAACGAGCGTTATTTCAGCGCTGCTTCACGATATGCCGCTAGTACAGAGTGCTGAATCTGATCTTTTTAAAAAGAAATTCGGTAGCGATACGTTACATATTGTAATGAAATTACAGCAGATTTCACGCATCAGGATGGATAAGGTATCCATTATGCCTGAAAATTTCATACAGTTGCTATTGAGTATTTCGGGCGATATCCGTGTTTTGCTGATTAAGCTTGCCGACAGGATCAACCTTATGCGTCATATCGATCTGCTTCCCGAGCCTGAACAAAAGAAGATATCTCTCGAAACATCAACCCTCTATTCGCCTCTTGCTCACCGCCTCGGGCTCTATAAAGTTAAAGGCGAACTTGAGGACCTGGCAATGAAATATGCCATGCCTGAGGTTTATTATGGCATTGAAAAGAAAATCAAGGATACCGCCAAAGAACAAAAAAAGTATTTCGATGCTTTTATTGTACCTATTCGCGAAAGCCTTACTGTTTCAGGCATGGACTTCGAGATAAAAGCCCGCACCAAGGCTATTCCATCCATTTATTCAAAAATGAAGAAGCAGGAAATCGATTTCGACGAAGTATTTGATTTTTTTGCCATACGAATAATTATTAACAGCGATGCTGTAAACGAGAAAGCCGAATGCTGGAAAGCATATTCTCATATAACCGATATTTATCCTCCTAATACGTCGCGGCTTCGCGACTGGATATCAGCTCCAAGGCCGAACGGCTACGAATCGCTGCATGTAACAGTAGAAGCTCCCGGGAACAACTGGGTTGAAGTACAGATCCGCACACGCCGCATGGACGATAATGCAGAAAAGGGCATGGCCGCTCACTGGAGATATAAGGAACAGAAAGGGGTGAAATCGGCTGCCGATAACTGGCTTAAGAACATCAGGGCAATACTCGAAAACTATAGCCCCGGTGATGACGAAATAGCAAGTACGGCAGGAATGAGCGGCCTATCCGATCATATTTTTGTTTTCACACCCGAAGGTCACCTGCGCAAACTTCGCACCGGGGCCACCGTTCTCGATTTTGCGTTCGATATACATACCGAAATCGGGCAGCATTGCAGCGGGGCAAAAGTGAACAACCTGTTTGTCCCATTAAAATATGTACTCAAAACCGGCGACCAGGTCGAAGTTACCACTGCCAAAAACCAGAAACCCAATATCGATTGGCTTAACTGGGTTTCGTCATCCAAGGCGGTTACCAAGATAAAACGCATACTCAAGGATGCTGAATTTTCGCAGTCCGAAACGGGTAAAGACCTGCTGATGCGTAAATTAGGCCAGCTTAAAGTCGATTATTCGGATGAACTTGGCAGCAAACTGGTTATGTATTATAAGGCCGCTTCTGCACTGGATTTATTCCATGGGCTGGCCGAAGGTAAATATGATATCCAGAAAATAAAGGAAGCCTTACAGCCTGTGACCAAAGCAGAAGAAGTAAAACCTCCTTTAAAGGCTTTCACCAAAACGGATTTTTCGCAGCCAAAACAGGGTAAACTAAAACCACTAATAATAATAAATGAAAACACACCCTTGGCTGATGTAAAGTTTGCGCGTTGCTGCCAGCCGGTTTCGGGAGATGAAATTTTTGGTTTTGTAACCGTTTCGGAAGGGATTAAAATACACCGCACCAATTGCACCAATGCTGCCGAAATGTTCGAACGATACCATTACCGCGTGGTACAGGCCCGATGGGCCGAAAATTCGGAAGTAACATCCTATGTTGCTACCATACGTATTAGCGGCAGTGATCAACCAGGAATTCTGAGTGATATTACGAATGTAGTGTCGGGCGAACTGAAAGCCAATATAAGGTCGGTAAACCTGAATACGCATAATGGTAAGTTCGAAGGTGCTATAATGGTTAATGTTGATGGCAAGGCACATCTCAACCTTATTATTGGCCGGCTTGTAAAACTGAAAGGCATACGTAAAGTTAGCAGGGAGAACTGAAAGTCAGAAATTTAACGGGATTTAGGTACACGAAAGTACAACGATGAAATACCCAGGTTACGATATCGGCAAAATTACATTATCCGAAGGCAGGTGCTATGCCTTCAGGATTCATAACCATGTGCAGCTGCAGGATGGTAACTGGTATTATG
>CAISRK010000525.1 GCA_903887815.1 uncultured Bacteroidales bacterium
CCAACACGCATCGGGCCTAAGCGTTGCTGGAAAAAAGCACACACTTTCCGTTCGACGTATACCAGCAACAAACCGAATACGGCAATAAACAAAAGGTATAAAACCCCTATTATTGTCCATTCGATGATTGTAGTCAATAATGGGGAGCAACTTTCCGTCAATACCTGGTGGATGGATTGAGTAAGAGGCGTAAAATCGTATTTTTCGAATGCCATTCTGAAATGGGTTTATCTGTTACAATTACAATTTATATTTGTTTACCGGCAGTTTCTACCTGTCGATATCAGGAATAACTAAGTCGAAGGTTGCCATAATAGCAACAAGGTCAGCGATTTTCCAACCTTTGGCAATATGGTTGATTGCAAAGAGGTTAGAGAAACCAGGTGAACGGAATTTTACACGGTATGGATTTTTCTTTCCATCGCTCACTACATAAACACCAAATTCGCCACGGGCGGTTTCAACACGCTGGTAATATTCGCCTTCAGGAAGTTTAACAACACCCTTCATTTTAACAGCATAATCACCTTCCGGTATATTATCGATAAGCTGTTCGATAATATTGAGTGATTCGCGCATTTCGTCCATCCTCAGCTGCCAGCGCATAAACGAGTCGCCGTCGGTGCCAAGTTTTTCTTCAAATTTAACCAGAGGATAAGCGCTGTAGGGATGATGTTTGCGAACGTCGCAGCTGAAGCCGGAAGCACGTCCTGTTGGCCCGGTAACGCCGAAAGCAATTGCATCTTCCTTTGTTAAAACGCCTACACCTTTTGTACGGTTCTGGAAAATAATGTTGCCAGTGAGCAGTTTATCGTATTCAGGGATTTTTGTCCTGAACTTTTTTATAAATGCTTTTACCTTTGTCTGGAAGTTCGGATGAATATCAAACATTACTCCGCCGGGAACGCTGTAGTTCAATGTAAGGCGCGCACCACAGGTTTCCTCGAATATATCGAGAATATCTTCACGGTCGCGGAGGCCGTAGAAGAAAGCAGTTAACGCACCAAGGTCCATACCCGAAGCACACCACCACAACTGGTGCGAGGCCAGACGCTGTAGTTCGTCGAAAATGGTACGGATGTATTTTACGCGATCGGGAACTTCGACCTGGAGCGCATTTTCAACCAGCAGGCAAACTGCTTCGTTGTTCATGTGCGACGACAGGTAGTCCATACGGTCGGTGAGATGCGGGATCTGCGGGTAGGAGAGGGCTTCAGTCATTTTCTCGATACCGCTGTGGATATAGCCTACGTGAGGTTCCACATTGTGTACGATTTCGCCTTCCAGTTTGAGCAACAGCCTCAGAACACCGTGGGTACTCGGGTGTTGAGGACCCATGTTCACCAGGTACTCGTCGGTCTTTATTTCGTCGTCAGTGACAATTCTTTCAAGTATTTCAGCCATAACTATCTTTCTACAACATGAATATCATCCTTGTAATCTTTACGGAGCGGGAATCCCCAGTTCTCGTCGAGGAAGATGCGCCTTAGATGCGGATGGTTGTTAAATTTTATTCCCAGTAAATCGTAGATTTCATTTTCGTGGAATTCGGCAGTAGGCCAGATGTCGGCAACGCTATCGATAGCAGGGGTTTCCCTGTTTTCGGTATTTGCTTTTACAACCAGGAAATGCTTCAGTGAAGTAGATTCGAGGTGGTAAACTACCTGCAGGAAAACCGGGTAATCGACTCCCGATTCGCAGACCAGGAAATCGAAATCCAGCTGGCTGTCGGTTTTTATATCCAGCATAAACGCATGCAGTTTGTCGAAGCTGACAGTGATCTCAGGATACTGTGAGCCCATCTTAACAACCGCTGCCGGGTATGCTGACGTTAGTTTTTCAATAAGTTGTTCGTTTGTCATAGCCTTATTGGTTTTCGGATTTTGCAGTCCGGAAATTATTCCGGAAGCATCTCCTTACTTTACAAGCTTCTTTTTAAAGTTTTTCTCTCTCTTAATCTTTTTCTGCAACTGCAGGAACGCATATAGCAGTGCTTCGGGGCGTGGCGGGCATCCCGGGACATAAATGTCGACAGGAATAACATGATCAGCACCTTTTACAATGGAGTACGAGTTATAATAGAAAGGACCACCCGAAACGGCGCATGCACCCATGGCGATCACGTATTTGGGATCGGCAATCTGGTCGTACAAACGTTTCAGTACAGGTGCCATTTTATAATTAATGGAACCCGAAATGATGATCATATCGGCCTGGCGCGGGGTAGCGCGTGCTACTTCATAACCGAAGCGGGCCATATCGTGGCGCGAAGCACCTACAGCCATAAATTCGATGGCGCAGCAACGCGTACCGAAAGTAAGAGGCCATACTGAATTCGACCTTGCCCAGTTAACCAGCGCATCGAGCTGCGTAAGAATAATACTGCCTCCCTCGTATTGTTCAAGGATGGGGAAGTCGTTTTTCTCAAATTCTTTTTTTGATGTTATTCCCATTTCAAAGCATGTTTTTTCCAGCCGTATAATAGGCCGAGACCTAAAATAAAGAAGAAGATGAGTATTTCAATATACCCTGTCATACCTGCATGTTTCATTACCACTGCCCAGGGGAAAACAAACACGGTTTCCACATCGAAAATCAGGAAGATAATTGCAAACAGGTAATAGCCTACGGTATATTGCAGCCACGAACCACCTATAGTTTCGATACCGCATTCGTAAGGCTCAAATTTTGTCGGATTGTACGATGTCGGGGGTACAAAACTGGAGAAAAGCATAGCTCCTCCAACAAGTACCACAGCGACAATAAAAAAGAGTACTAAAGCACTGCTATCCATATATATTTATTTTTATTTCCGGTTCGAAGGTGGCAAAAGTATAGAATTGTTGTAATTATATATGTACTAAAATTAATATCATGGATAATTTAGAAGCGCTCTAAATTATGTTAATATACATATAATATAGAATATGTTTTCTAAGAGGCTGAAAACGTGTTTAAAAGGATTTTTAAACAGAACAAATAATGAATGAACTTTTTAGCTAATTTTGCTGTTTACCTACTCATAAAGTTATCAACTATGAAAAAGTTAATATCTGCACTGCTGATCGGCATTCTACTCATCGGAACGGCCGGCTTCGCACAGAAGAAGACCGAAGAAATCAAAATCAAAACCTCGGCCCAGTGCGGAATGTGCAAAACACGTATCGAAACTGCGATGGCTTACGAAAGGGGTATTGTCAGTTCCGATCTGAACCTTGAAGATAAAGTACTTACAGTTACTTATAAATCAGGGAAAACAACCCCTGATAAAATCCGTAAAGCGATAAATATGGTCGGGTACGATGCTGACGAAACCCTGGCCGATCCGAAAGCCTATGCTGCTTTATCGCCTTGCTGCAAGAAACCGGATGATCCGTCGCATACAGATCATTGATTAAGTTAAAAGTCAATCCCGAAAGCTTTCGGGATCAAAAGTCAAAGGTTGATGCAAATTCGGGTTTACAATAGAGGAACCTGAACCGGGAATTTTTCTTTGGGCATTCAGTTTAAAGTTTACCTGGGCAATTTTTTACCTTTAATTGTGTACTTTGCCATATGACCTCTAAATGTCGTTACTCCACAAGCCAGGGCGCTTTATATCCGGCAGGCCTTGATTTTACAATCGGCGTTTTCGGAACAAAACCAATATCCAGTTTCTCAATTTTACCGCTTTCGATTTTATACATCAGCGACTGGTAAGGCTCGAATACCAGGTCGACTGGATAGCTTTTCCCCCTGTAATTCAGGTTCACTTTCATTGTTTTTGTTTCACTTTCGAGTGATTGCCCGTATTCAAGCGGGAATTTCAGCTTGTCGGATTTAGGATTCGGGAAGAAAATATAGAGAGCTTCTCCTTCCTTACGGCACCAGTGTCGCGGAATACCATTCCCTGTAATTAATGGTTTCAGTCCTAAAGGTAGTGTATCATATGTATCACCCTTTTTCCTGATCCGATCAACAAATATTGCATAATCCGTATGTTTCTGTGCTCCCGGTTCTTTCGGATCTTTTATTAATATGATTTTTAATCCTTTATCAGCCAGTTCCGAGATTCGCCTGATGGTTTTATAATCAATGTAACCGGCATTTACATACAGGGCTTTGTAACAGGCATTTCCAACTGACAAATACCCGCTATTCACTTTTGCCTTTTCGAGGAATTCGCCGTTTATCCATGTCGGGTTGAAGCCAGCCAGCTCATTAGGGAAATACACATACCGCATTTCATAGTATCCCCAGGCCCATTTGAATTGTTTTTCCTTAGGCATCACTCCGGCCATCCAGGCATCCTCGGTAGGCAGGTAAACCGCAATATCGGAATACGTGCTGCCTTTTTTCATATAGTCCGAAACTGTTTCGAGGTATTTGTTAAACGCGGTGATTTCAAGGGCCAGGTTGCCTTTGTCGCCAATATGGGTACTTGCATAAAAATTAACTGTGTCCTGTCCTTTGGGGTTGTGGGCTTTCCCGTGCCAGATGATCTGGTTGATGCCATTGGCAAAAAGGGCATCGGCCACCAGTTTCAGATCAGCGGCCTGTTCCTGCCTTATGTAATCGCGGGGCCATCCGTACAGGCAGGTAAAGGTTTCGGACGAAACGTATTTCTTACCCGACAAGAGCGCTGCCGAAGCCGGTATGGCACAATATTCAGGTTCGAAAAGCATGGATTCGCCTTCGGGAATATCGAGCCTGGCATATCCCGAAATAAGGTCGCAGGGAGCTCCCGATACCTGCCCGCGCGATAGAATGCCAGCCTTATTTACAGCTTCGTCATAATCCTTGTAAAAACGGAGAACTTTATCCGAAACAAGGCTCATGTAATCATAGCGGTACTGGCTGTTTGCCAGGGTATAGATTGAATCCATATATGGCTTTATTTCATAACCGAACCGGGCTTTAAAGTCTTTATCGAACCCTTCGCACCAGAGCTTTTCGGTTTCCACCTCCCAGCTGTCGATAAAATACGATTGTGTCAAATGGGTGCGGGGGCGCGGGAATGAATCAATAATACGGGTAAAGTAAGGCTTATAGTTATTGGGAGCAAGATGGTCGATAACATAACCGGTTTTGGGATGTTCCCAGGTGAGCTTTATTTCCTGCCGCCAGCCGGGGTCGCCGAATTTCTGAGTTGCCTGGCCGAAGGAAACTTTGCTGTCGCCAAAAGGCCATAGCGTACCCATGGTAAGATCGCATCCCATCCCGATCGAATCGGCATAGCTGACTGTATACGAAACAATTTTCTGCCATTCGGGGCTCAGCCACTCCTGGCGGGGAGTATAGGAAGTGTCGTTTTTATTAAACCGGTTCAGCGGATATACCCAGGCAACTTCAACCCCGCCGAAACCATGCTCTTTTAACCAGTCAAGGTTGTATTTTACGTCCTCTTTCTTTATCGTTGATGCAAACCACCAGTAGCGGGCATAAGGTTTTGAGCTATGCGAGAAGGCTATAATCGGTTTGTTTTTAGTTTGAGCCAGGAGATCGCTGCCAGGGAAAATTGTAACAATTATCTGAATCAGGCAGCAGAAAAGTAAAACGTATAACGATCTCATATAAGGATTTTTATGATTATTTGTCTGCAATTGCTTCGGCTTCAATCAAACATCCGTGATGTAGTTTGCCAACCGGCACAACACAGCGAACAGGTTTGTGTTCCCCGAAAAATGTGCGGTAAATCCCATCGACTTTTCCCCAATCTTCAATATCAGACAAGTATATTCGTACCTGGATTATTTTCTGCCTGGAACTTCCGGCTGCCTTCACTTTAGCATCTATTTTATCAAGAACCATCAGGGTTTGCGCTTCAATGCCTTCAGGAATTTTTTTTGTAACCGCGTCAACCGGCAACAGGCCGGAAATATATACCGTTGCGTTGTGAACGATGCACGGAGAATAATGCACATTACTTTTGGGAATGAGACTGTTATCAATAATTTCCATGATATTATCCTGAAATTCAGCGATAAAATTAAGAACTTCCGGTGGATAATTATTGTTCTTTATTGTCGACTGTTACTTTTACCTGAAAAGTTCCTTTTTCGATACCCGTGAGAGTTCGTGTTTTCAAACAGGAACCGTCGGCTTGAACATCTTTTGGCCGAATCTCTATGGTTTGCTTATTGCCTCCTTTCATAGTAGCTGCACCTGTGCATACCAAATGAAGGATTACATTTTCTTTAAGATTCTCCAGCCCAGAAAGCTGCAATGTTAAAATGGATTGGTCGCCTTTAACCAATGTCGTTTTGGAAGCGCTTAATTGTAATCCAAGGTTACGATATTCGCTTTTTTTCTCAATATTTTTCTCAACCAGAGTGAAAGACGTCAATCCTTTTGAATCAAGCGGACTGAAAATAATCATTTGGTTAGGAGTTTCAGCAATTACATCCAGATAGTTTTCCCCTATTTTGCAGGTAGTATTAGCGGAGTTGCCGTCGAAAGGTCCGGTGATACTAATCTGATCACCTTGCAGCCCAACTGCGGGAATATGGAAGTTATTTGCAGAAAGAATTGAAGGATGAACTGCAACCTGCTGAGTTTTGGAACAGGGAGCAATTGCTGAACCAATCATATTTCCGGCATCGTTTGTAAGCGAAACAACCAATCCATTCTGCACGTCTGTTTCGGAAACAACATACATAAACTTTTTATCATACATTTTTGCTCTTTGTTCATTCACCTCAACTACATATCCGGTAAGTTCATTTCTATTCGTAGCTTGCTTTGCATTTGGTGCATCTGATGCCAGGGTTGATAAAGATCCTGAAATAGTATCGCCTGCGGCAACATTTGCAGGCATGGAAACGATAACTTGTCCCTGTAGAGTATTGAAAGTAATCATCCCCAGGTTTTGTTCGGTTTTTGTTTCAACATATGAAAAGGTGTTTTTGTGAAGATTCATCCAATAGGCGGGCATTTGTTTTGCAGGTAATGATTCTTCAAAAGTTTTCAGCTCATACAGAAGAGAACTGAACTCCTTATTTGCTGCATCAGGATCAGTACTTGCAATATTGAACCTTTTTAATTTGTCCCTGTTTATTTCCTGCAGTTTCTTTAAATCCTCCAAAATACGATCCGGCCAGTTCCGTTTACACGAATCAGGATAATTCTTCTTAAATGACTGAATGGCGTTAATCTTAACTTCAAGTACGGCCTGAATCCACTCAAACATTTCTTTTTCGCGCACTCTATCGCCTTTGTTTATGGCAATATTGAGTTCTTTTTCCATTTTTTCAAGCGTTTCGTCAGCCTGCTTTATCTCTTTGTTGTAAGCTTCCGTTTCGTTGCTTTCTCTGGCTCCCCAGCCAACAAAGCTCCAATATGATTGATGGGCATGCACTTTTTCATGAACCAATGTAAAAGCTAGTTCGGCTATTAGTTCTTTATCTCGTTTATTGGCAGGATCAAATTGATGATCCAGATTGGAGGCTTCTTTTCCACCGCCAAGAAGGAGCAAGCCGCCGAGTGAAATTACGCCACTTGTGGTTGAGGTAGCGGCTCCGGTCGCAGTATAGTCCATTTCAATCCATCCACTTTCAAACCATTTCTGAACATTTGCAGCCTCATCAGTCAATCCCCAGGCCTGAAGAAATGATATTGCTGTCATAAGATTTGATGATGCATCAGCAGCACGGGTTTGGTCTTTGGTCGCATTAGGTCCTCGCATTCCGGAACTTGGAAGTATAACTTCGCCAGCAGTAACTGTTTTTATTATACTCAATAAAAATAATAGAATGAGAGCAGTATTTAATTTAAAGTTTGGCAATCTGTTTCTTATCAGACTTCTTACATACGAATCAAATGTTTTCATAGTCGTAAATTTAAAGTTAGATTGAACATTATACTCCAATGGAATGCAATTATAGAAACCTGATCATTAGAGGGAGTAAATGTTATTTGATTGGATTTCAGGTATCTTACGTACAAATATAAGCATAAAAGTCAATATATCGACAAATTGCTATATTTAAATATTAATAACTCGCGCATGCCACGAACTCTGGACTAAGAAACCGGGATAAAACTTATTATCAAAAGGTTACATGTTTTAATACAATTCTTCCTGTAATCAGTCCTTTCAATATTTTTTCAATCTTATTAAAGATATTGTCTAGTTCAACAAACTCTGTATTAATTCGTTGAAAGTTCGGTTTCCATTCGCCGGCAAGTTTTTCCCATAAAATTCTCCTTAAATGCATTGGTGTTGTTGCTGAATTTACCCCAAGCAGATTGACTCCATTCAGAATAAACGGGAAAACGCTTGTATTCAGGATAGGGGAAGCCACATTACCACAACAGGCCACATTGCCATGGGGCTTAACAGCTTTCAGAACCGTAGCAAGCGTATTTCCACCAACCGTATCGATGGCTCCGGCCCATTGCGGGCGCAGCAGCATACGGCCTGACTGGTCATCAACATCCGATCGGGGAATAACAGTTTTTGCTCCTAAATTAATAAGGTATTCGTTTTCCGAAGCTTTCCCTGTTGAGGCTGTAACTTCGAAACCAAGTTTAGCGGTAATGGCTGTTGAAAGGCTGCCTACACCTCCTGTTGCCCCGGTAATCAGCAGAGGCCCGTCGGAGGGTTTCTGGCCACAACGAAGGAGATGATATAGGGCCAAAGCGGCTGTGAATCCTGCCGTTCCCAGTATCATGCTTTCTTTCAGCGTAAGCCCGGCAGGCAAACGAACTACCCACTCCGCAGGAACATTGATGTACTCGCCGAAACCTCCCATGGTGTTCATTCCCAGGTCGAAACCTGTTACCAGTACCTGGTCACCGGCTTTGAATTCAGGCGAATTGCTTTCGGTAACAATTCCAGCAGCATCAATTCCCGGTGTGTGTGGATAGTGGCGGGTAACACCTTTGTTGCCGGAAGCTGACAAGGCATCCTTATAATTCAGCGAAGAAAAGGAAACTTTGATCAGGACACCGTTTTTGGGTAAATCGGCAACATGACGCTTTAGTACCTGCTTTCGGAACGAACCATCAGATTCTTCAGTAATCCACAATGCTCTGAAAACCTTATCAGTCATATTTTGTTATATTTAATGGATTCGAAGGTATGAAATATTCATAAATACAGATTTATATTCCTTGCGAATTGACGCATATAAGAATATAAAACGTAAATTAGCATCACTTTAATTACACAAGTGCCTCTGTATCTGCTATAACTACTATTAGTGCTTAAAAGTTTGTAATTCAAATCCCGGTAAAATCAAATATTGTAACGTTTGACTTTTTCTTCGTCTAATCTTCAAAAAAAAACTTATGAAAGCAAAAATTCTATTCTTGACCTTCCTGGCAATAGGGATGCTTACTGTAAATTCCCAGGCCCAGACACTTGATGAAATTATCAGTAAACATTCCGAAGCAATCGGGGGAATTGAAAACTGGTCGAAAATCAGGACAATGAAAACGGATATGGCTATGAAAATGCAGGGGATGGAAATACTCATTTCGGTTACCCAGCTTGATTGCAAAGCAATGCGCACTGACATCACAGTGTCGGGAATGGCAGGATATTCAATTATTACCGATACATGCGGCTGGAATTATATGCCTTTCAACGGCCAGACCAAACCGGAACCATTAACCAAGGACATGGTGAAATCAGCTAAGGATGAATTATGTATCACCGATAAATTGCTCAGGTACAAACAAACCGGCGACAAAGCCGAATACCTCGGAACCGATGATATTGACGGAACCGAGTGCCATAAAATTAAGTTAACAGCCGCTGATGGTACCGAGAATACCTATTTCCTCGATTCGGAAACCTTCCTGTTGCTTAAAAAAACAACCAAAGCTACCGTCAATGGCCAGGTATTTGAAAACTCTACCACACTTGGTGATTATAAGAAACTCGACGAAGGTATTGTGATTGCAATGACTGTTCAGAACCAGGGTGGGGTGACCGAGGTGAAAAATGTTTTTGTCAACCCTGTTGTTGATGAAAATATTTTTAAACTGCCTAAATAATCAGGGTTGATGTCGGAGGTTGGAAGCCGGAATTTGAAAATTTGAAAATTTGAGAATGCAGGAATGTTATTGATAGGGACTGTCAACGCGAAAACAAAGTATGCATCAGCCTGGAATTGTCATTCCTGAAATCTTATTGAAGTCCGGGGTTGTTTTAAATGGCAAACCAGCCACCAGCAACAAGTGCCGGGTGCCCAGTGCCCAGTGCCGAGCAGTCGTAATCATCAAACTGCATCCAGTGCCCAACAGCCAGCAGCAAGCAACCAGCAACCATCAGACAGTGACCAGCAACCAGCAGTAAGTTACCAGAAACCAGATCATTCATCAAACCGTATAATAAATCTTGAAATGAGAAAAGCATTTTTATTTGTAAGCATTTTGTTTGGGAGTGTTGTTTTAAACGCTCAAACCAAAGTAACATCTGCTATGTTCAGTGTGATGGAAGCCAGGGCCTTGGGCTCAGGAACCATGAGTGGGCGCATTTCGGCAATTGATGGCGTTGTTGCCGATGAAGGTAAAACCATCTATGTCGGAACAGCAGGTGGCGGTGTATGGAAATCGACAAGTGCCGGGGTCTCGTACAAACCTGTTTTTGATAAATACTGCCAATCGATAGGAGCCATTGCTATCGATCAGAAAAATCCACAAACAGTCTATGTCGGGACAGGCGAAAGCAATATGCGGAATTCGGTTTCGATAGGTGACGGAATGTACAAATCGACTGATGGTGGGGATAACTGGAAAAAAATCGGGCTCGACAGCACGGAGCACATCTCGAAAATTGTAATAAATCCTTCGAACAGCAACGAGTTATTCGTGGTGGTCCCCGGGCCGCTATGGAGCGATAGTCCTAACCGTGGGCTTTACAAATCAGGTGACGGCGGAACAACCTGGCAAAAAGTGTTGTACATCGATGCCCAGACCGGATGCGCTGATCTTCTGATGGATCCATCGCACCCCGAAATCCTGCTTGCTTCCACATGGCAGTTCCGGCGCACACCATATAGTTTCAATTCGGGTGGAAACGGAAGCGGTTTATATAAGAGTGAGGATGGAGGGAAAACCTGGCGGGAAATCAAAAACGGCCTGCCTCCCAAGCCCTTTGGTCGCACGGCTATGTGCCTGGCACCAAGCGATCCGAAACAAATGCTTGCTATTATAGAAAGTAAAAATACAGGCCTTTATATATCATCCGATGGAGGTGAAAGCTGGAAAAGCCAGAGTGCACCGCTTAATATTGTTGCACGGCCTTTTTATTTCAGCACAATTGCCATTGATCCAAAAGACCCGAAACGTGTATATCGCCCTGCTTTCTCCTTTTCATACAGTACCGACGGCGGTTATTCATTTGCCGACGCCAGTTATGAAGGTGCCCCGATTCACAGCGACATGCACGCCATCTGGATAAACCCGGTTCATCCCAATATAATATATGTCGGCTCCGACGGGGGCGTTTATTTTAGTGTCGACAGAGGTATAACATGGCAATTCGTTCAGAATTTGCCGGTAGGGCAGTTCTACCATGTGGCTTACGATATGAAAGAGCCATATAATGTTTACGGCGGGCTTCAGGATAATGGAAGCTGGAAAGCGCCGAGCGCCGCTCCGGGTGGAATTGGTAATGGAAGGTGGGAAATGATAGGAGGGGGCGATGGATTCTGGGCGCAGCCTGATGCTGACGGGAAATCGGCTTATACCGAATCGCAGGGCGGGGAAATGAGCCGTACTGATTTAACCACGCTGAAGTCGGAATTCATACAGCCGCAAAAAACAGCATCAGAGGAAAAACTTCGGTGGAACTGGAACACTCCTATTGTGCCAGGCGCTAAAAACCCGCATAACCTTTATGTAGGAGCTCAATACCTGTATAAATCAACCGACCAGGGCCGGAACTGGAAACGTATTTCGCCCGATCTTACCACTAACGATAAGCTTAAGCAGAAACAGGAGGAAAGCGGTGGACTGAGCGAGGACAATACTTCGGCTGAAAACCACTGTACTATTTTCACTATCACTGAGTCACCTCTCGATGAAAATGTAATATGGGTCGGTACCGACGATGGTAACCTTCAGTATTCCCTTGATGCAGGCTCCACCTGGACAAATGTATCGGCAAATGTTGCAGCCAGTGGAGTGGCTTCCCAGGCCTGGGTAAGCAGTATTGAGCTGTCGAAGTTCGACAAAAACCTGGTTTATGTTACCGTCGAAAACCATATGTACGGCGACCACAGGACTTATCTGGTTAAGAGCACCGACGCAGGCAAAACATGGAACCGTATTAGCAGCCCTGTATTTACAGGTTTTGCACATAAAATCATGGAAGATATCGAAAACAGGAACTTATTGTTCCTGGGAACTGAAATGGGATTGTTTGCTACGCTGGATGGCGGAAACAGCTGGTTCAGGATGAAAAATAAAATACCCGAATATGCCCTTGTTCGCGATATCCAGATCCAGCCTCGCACCCATGATCTGATTGTTGCTACCCATGGACGAGGAATATACATTCTCGACGATATCCGTCCACTAAGCCAGCTTACACAGGAGGTACTGGAAAAGGATGTTTATGTATTCCCGACCCCCGACCTGGTGCTGAGCCAGGGGAAATTCGGGTATGGCGGGCCCTATATACAGGGCGAATGGGCTGCCGGAAACCCTGCTTTTACACCGCCGGTAACTTATTATTTTAAAAACAGGCTTAGTACAGGAAAGGTGAGTATTGATATACTTGATGAAACCGGTAAACTTGTGCAAACCTTGCCGGGAACTATAAATAAAGGAATAAACAAAGTGTACTGGAACCTCCGTGAAACCCCGCCAAGGGTTGCTGCCGGGAGCACCAAACTCGATATGGCCGGATTTATCGCCCCCATGGTATTGCCAGGTATTTATACAGTAAATCTAACTGTTAACGACAAATTGTATAATTCGAAGGTCAACTGTATTCATGACCAGGGGAATGCTAACCTGAACCCTGAACAGAGGAAACTGGTTTATGGAAAAGCGCATGAGATACTGAATGTGTATAGCAGTTTGAATAATACACTCGATAGCATCACTTTGCTGCAAAATCAGCTAAAAACCGACACTGTAGCATTTTTGAAAAACAAGAAATTGAAAGCCGGCTACGACGAACTTCAGAAAATTAAGGCTGCATTAACTGCCACAAAAAAGACATCCATTTTTGCCGATGAGCAGAAGATACGTGAGCAGATTTCGAAACTGTACTCCCAATTCTGTAACATGGAATCCGCACCAAATCAAACTCAGATCGAATCCATTACGTTCTGGACCGGTGAATACGTAACCCAGCAGAATTTATTCAGGAAACTGGCTGCTGACCTGAAGAGTAAAAAGTTGATTAAGGGATGATTGTCAATGGATAATTGACAATGGATAGTTGATAATAGGTTGAAGGGTTGATAGGTTGATAGGTTGAAGGGTTGATAGGTTGAAGGAGTTTTGAGTTATGAGTTGGGTGATGTTTTATTCTCGAATTTTCAATCCCGAAAGCTTTCGGGATCAAATTGCCTCATTGCCGAATTTTAAAATTCCTAATCCTCGTGCCTCCGGTCCATCTCCCGCTTGTTGTCCTTGGTTTTCAGGGTTTCGCGTTTATCGTACATTTTCTTGCCTTTGGCAATTGCAATAGTTACTTTACAAAAGCCCTTATCGTTTATAAAAAGTTCGATCGGAACAATAGTCAGCCCTTTTTCACGGGTTTTGCCTATAATTTTTTTTAATTCGCGGCGGTTGAGCAGAAGTTTCCGGGCACGTTTGGCTATATGGTTGAACTGGTTCCCGAATTTGTATTCCGAAATATGAGCGTTGAGCAGGTATAATTCATCGCCGGTAAAAGCACAGTAGCTATCGGTTAGGTTCACCTTGCCTTCGCGTACCGACTTGATCTCGGTCCCCAGCAGAACAATACCCGCAGTGAACTGCTCAACGAGGAAATACTCGTAGGTTGCTTTCTTGTTCTTTATCGTAATGATATTCGCCATATTGGGGCAAAGGTAGGAAAAATAGGGTTTAGGGGTTAATAGTTGGGAGTTAGGGGTGGAAATAATTCATTTCTTAAGGGTAATCGAAAGCTGGTTAATGGTTGAAAAGATCCAAGACCCAGCATCCAAGACCTTGAACCAGGAAACTGAACCTTTGAACTTCGGAACCTTGAACCAGAAACCAGAAACCAGAAACCAGAAACCAGTAGCCAGAAACCAGAAACATTAATCCCCAATCCCCAAATCCTAACCCTCAATCCCTTTACTACAACTTCACCGTCACTCCTGCCATTACGTTCAACCCTGCCTGTGGGAAATAGCCATCGAGCTTTTGTACTATGTTTTCTGAAGAATACCGGTATACCCAGGCATTGGATTCGTATTCGGTATTAAAAACATTATTCAACATAAGCGAGAACCCGATTTCTTTGCAGAAGCCAGGCATCAGGGTATAACGGATAAGCAGATCGTTTACAAAATACGGATCGAGCTGCCGATCGCTGCTTTGGGTATTGTCGATAGATTGCCGGCCAACATATTTGCTTATCAGGTTTACATTTAAGCCTTTAATAACAGCCCAGCTTAGATTGCTGCCGGCTATTATGGATGGCGAAAAGGCCAGGTCGGTATGGGTATGTACTACAGCAATTTGTTCCCGGGTATCCCAGTTGTCGATGAACTCGGTGTAGGATTCGATTTTATTACTGCTCAGCGTCAGCGAAGGCTCCCATTTCAGATTTGAAGTCAGCAGTGCCTTTGCCGAAAGCTCGATGCCTGCCCGGTAACTGGCCGGAACATTGATCATTACAGGAGCACCAACATTATTTATTGCTCCTGTGAGCACAAGCTGATCTTTGTAATACATGTAATATGCATTCGCTGTAAAAGCTATACGACTGCCTGAAACCGAATAACCTGCTTCGGCGTCATACAGGGTTTCTGGTTTGGGAACTTGTTTTGTAAGATCAGCATCAACGAAATTATCCCGGTTTGGTTCGCGGTTTGCAATTGAAATTGAAGCATATACGTTTTGCCTGCCTGATACCTGGTACGATACTCCAACTTTGGGATTAAAGAAATTAAAAGTATGAACCTGTGAAATATCACGTCCGCCGTCATCAATTCCGCTGATTGAATAGTAAATCCGGCGAAATTGCAGGTCGATCCATGCATGTAAAAACTCATTAACGGCATATTCCGTTTTTGAAAAGACATTGAAATCTTTTTTCAATCCTTTGCTTCGGTACCATTCGTGGTTTATGCTGCTGTTGCCTGCAAACTGCGACCAGATAACAGTACCAAAGTGGTTGCCGTCGTATGTATTCCACGAACCTCCGAGTGACGACTGTAAGCCGGCCGTATGGTAATTAAACGACCAGGTAAGCCCTGCAAATGTATTTGCAAGATGTTTCTGCCTGATTAAATCACTTGTACTTATTATTCCGCCCGGAGTGAAAATGGTATCGGTTCCCAGCAGGTAGTATGGACTGTTTGTTACGACGGGTGCAATGCCATAATCACCGAGATTATCGCTTTCGATGTATTGTTCATAATAGCCTGCCCCGCGGGTGTGATGGGCAGCTGCGTTCATGAAAAGCCTTTTGCTGAATTCGTGCGAATAAATTGCCTGGTAATGAGTTTGGGTATAGTTATCGGTTTCGTTGTCGTAATACGTCTCCCTGCCTTGGTTGTCGAGGTACAATCCCATTCCGTTGTATCTGCGGTTTGTAACGAGTATATCAGAAGGTATGCCGTCCCACGACTGGTATATTTTTTCCTTACCCGAAAAGATATTGATTCGGAGCAGGTCCTTTGCCGAAGTAAAAGCACCTGAAATATAATAGGATAAGAGGTCGGAACTGGCACGGTCGATATAGCCGTCGGACGAAAGTTTTGATATCCTTCCATCCATGCTGTAATGCTTGTTGAAGAGTCCTGATCCGAACGAAATGCTGTTTTTCAGTGTGTTGAACGAACCGAAAGCTGAGTTCAGTTCTGCATAAGGCTCGGTTTTCAGGTTTACCGACTGAAGGTTCACGCTTGCCCCGAAGGCCGAAGCCCCGTTGGTTGAAGTTCCCACACCCCTCTGCACCTGGATGTTGTCGGTTGAAGTGGCAAAATCAGGCAGGTCAACCCAGAATACATTATGCGATTCAGGATCATTTAGCGGGATTCCGTTTATGGTAACATTTATCCGGGTCATATCGGTTCCGCGTATGCGTAAAGCCGTATAGCCCATTCCGTTACCAGCATCGGAAGTAGCTACAGCTGAAATGCTGTTGCCTAGCAGAACCGGCAGATCCTGCCCGAAATTCAAGGCCGATAATTCCTTTTTATCAATTTCCTGGTGGGCAACAGGTGTATTATTGCCGGCCCGGGTTGAATATACAATCACTTCATCGGTAACTATGGCTGCCGGCGATAGTGAAACCGAGATTTCGTGGTCCTTACGCAGTTCAACGGCAATGGTATCGTTTTTGTACCCGATATAACTGATAATCAGTGAATAGGAGGAGGGCTTCAGGTTTTTGATTTCAAACAGCCCGGTATTGCTGCTAACTGTTGAATAATACGTATTAGCCAGCCTGACGGAAGTTCCGGGCAGGGTTTCGTTTGTAACCCGGTCGGATACTTTCCCCGATAGGGTAAACTGTGCCAGTCCCAATAATGGCAGGCATACCAGTGCGACCGGTAGTGTA
>CAISRK010000526.1 GCA_903887815.1 uncultured Bacteroidales bacterium
AAATTGCTGAAATACTGAGTAATCCGCAGGAATCACTCTCTACCGTGGGAGCCGTTTCAATAAAAGGGATGATGAGCATGAACGACAAATATGGGGAGGCCGGATACAGAACCACTGATACCTGGATATTATTTGGAGATCCTTCCCTTCGTATATGGACATCGTTGCCGAAACAGCTGCTAGTTGAACATAAAGGCACAATTGGCTCAGGAAGGACCACCTATACTATCAGGTGTAATACTAACGAAGGATTTGCCTGTATCAGCGAAAAGGGGAATATACTAGGGACAGCAGCCCTCGAAAATGGTATGGCCACAATTTTGCTCGATCGCCCTGCATCAGGCATAAGCCTTATCTTAACAACAACGGCGTTGAATTACCTTCCGTCAGTCGAAACCATACAGGTTGTGAATACCCCGGGTGAGGTTGAATTCTGCAGCCCCGTTAATCACAGTAAAAATCAACCAATTAACTCCAGACTCTCATGGGAAAGCGGCGACGGAGGCAATCCCGATTATTACTTAGTCTATTTGGGAACCGATAATCCACCGACTAACCTTATAAACGGGCTCAGGGTAAATTCAACTTCATTCAAACCCCAGTTTAACTTTAAATATAACCAAACCTATTACTGGAAGGTAACCCCGGTTAACAGCAGCGGTATATCCCAAGGAAAAGTAATGGATTTTACTTCTGTATTTAAGCCTGACGAAGATTTTGAGGCTACTATGAAAAGCAGCATAGGCTGGCATAATGAAGGCACACAAAGTTGGTGGATTGACAACAGCCAGTTTTTTGATGGCACATTTGCTGCCCGATCAGGCGAGATTAATAACAATGAAAATTCTTCACTCATTTATCCCTGTAATGTTCAAAACTGCGATTTTGTTAGTTTCTGGTGTAAAACTTCGAGCGAACAAGGCGATAAACTGAAGTTTATTATTGATGGCACTGTAATTGGCGAATGGAGTGGACAATCCGACTGGAGTTTCCATATTTTTAAAGTTCAACCGGGTACACGCCTGATTGAGTGGCGGTATTCAAAAGACAATTCCGGTTCCGGATTCAGCGATGCTGTTTGGATTGATGACATTCATCTTCCGGTTCATGCGCCGGCAACAGCCAATTTGCCGGAAACAGGCTCTATATGCGAAGCATCAGGTTTCGAAACCTCTTGTGCAGCCCTAAATTATTTTTCAGTTAAATGGAGTACAAGTGGAGATGGTTCTTTTGATGACTGTAACCGGGAAAACGCATTGTATACTCCTGGCATAATCGAAACTGCAAACGGGGCAACAACCCTGCAACTTCATATTAATAGTTTTAATGGTTGTCCCGTGCTGAACAAATCGCTGCAACTTATTATCCATTCCTTACCTGTTATTAAATTGCCTTCCGATACAATTATTTCGAAAGGTTCATCGGTTGAACTTGACGCATCTTTGAACGGCAATATGACCTATAAATGGGACCCAATTGAAAGCACAAACCCAATAGCAGTTATTGATTCAGCATCATCAGTTAACGGGGTACAAAAAGCAAATATTACTATTACAAGCATGTTTGGCTGTTCAGCCGAAAAAGACATTCTGGTTCATTTTAATAACGCATCCGTAGCTGACGAATATGTTATTTTCCCAAACCCCAGCCATGGTGATTTTTCGCTGAAACCACTCAAAGGTTCAGCGGTAATTTATTCCGCCACCCTGGTTAATAACGAAGGAAAAATAGTTTGGTATAGCAATTGCAACATGACAATTTTTGGTTCTGCGAACTTTTCAATTCCCGGATTACCTGCCGGGGAATACCATCTTATTAGTGACAACCGAAACGGGCGTTCAACCAATGCACTTGTGATTAAATAGATAATCTGCCCTGGTTCCCACCAGGATTGATTTCATCAAAAAATTATTTAAAAGGTCACCTTGTTTTATAAAAAGCGAGCACCCAACTCTTTCAGGGTGCTCGTTTTGCCTTCAAGAGATATCCCGGTATAATTTACTGGAAATGTCGCCTGTTCTATATAAGCCAATTAACCAAAATCAAAAACCATTTTTTTGTATTTTAATCATTATGCCAGACCATGTAGGTTCATGTATAAACAACAAATACTTTTCCAATATCTTTCTTATCAGGAATAATGAGTTTTTTTTTATATCTCCTTTGCCTGATCGTGAATTTGGCTACTTTTGAAAACCATTAAACCCTCCTTTCTGATGAAAAAACTCACCATTCTTTTTGTTCTGTTTTTTGTGATCATACGTTTTAATGCTTTTTCACAGCAAACCGATCCTAATAATGGCCTGAAACATATCATGACAGC
>CAISRK010000527.1 GCA_903887815.1 uncultured Bacteroidales bacterium
ACGAAAACCTGATATTCTTCTTTTCTGCCAGATAAACGTACGATTCAGAAACCGATCGTAAAGGAATCAATATATTACCTGATGTAAGATGTATCCTCTGGTTTCCGCTATCGATACGAGTAAACTCGAGCAATTGCTCATCGAGGAAAAGCAGCCTGCTGGCATTCCTGTGGATAAGTTCGAGCCAGGGTTTATCCTCTGTATTTGCCTTTGCCATAAGCTTTTCGGTAGGGCCAAGCATGAGTGTAAGTGGTGTCCGGAATTCGTGCGAAAGGTTTGCAAAGAAGTGGGACTTCATTTCGTTAACCTCTTCCAGTTTCTGCGAAAATTTACGCGACGCCCTTGACCTGTAATAGAAAAACAGCGACAAACCGATCAGTGCGACAAAAAAACCGACAGCCAGGCTATACCAGGCACGGAGAGTCTGTATCTGAAGTTCCTGCCTGTTTTTTTGAATAGTCAGATCCGTAATCTCTTTTTCCTTGGTTGCTACATTGTATTTGGTCTGTATTTCCGATAAGGCCTTCATGTTGTTCTCATTTACAATACTATCGCTGTATTGCTGAAACTTAACATGGTAGCGGAAGGCTTCTTCATATTCGTGAAGACTAGCATACGATTCAAATAATACACGCGTTGTTTCACGCAGAAGTTTGGTATCATTAATCTGCTCTGAAATCCGAAGGCCTTTGAGTGCAAAAACAACGGCATTCCTGTAATCGTTTCCTTTCTGGTAGTCGAAACCAAGGTTAGCATAGCCTCTTGCTATTTCAAGGTTGCTTTTGAATTCCTGTGCAAGGACTACTGCTTTTTCGTGGTATTCAATAGCCAGTTTAACCTGGCCCAGGTTCATATACGAAGTACCAATGTTGTTGAGGCATTTCCCGATTCCCTGTTTGTCGCCGATACTTTCCTTAATTTCAAGAGCCTTTTTTGTGTATTCGATAGCTTTGTTGTGATCGTGTTTGTCTTCGTAAATAATTCCAATGTTCAACAGGTTAACCGATGATCCGAGTTTGAACCCTGTCTTATTATTGATTTCGAGCGATTTGGTATAATAAACCAATGCTGAATCAAGTTGTTTCTGAGTCTGGTAAAGCGACCCGAATCGATTGTATAACAAGGCAAGGTTCTTCACACTACCGCTTGACTCGTATATTTTCCGGGCTTCATGCAAGTGAATGAGGGCATTCTTCGGATCGTTTTTTAGTGAGTAGAGCGAACCTATATCTCCCAGGTAATCGGCAAAGAGTATTTTATCCGATAACTGGCTGAATATTTGTTTTGATCGCTCCATCAAAGCCAGGGCGCTGTCGTATTCACCCTTAAGCCTGAAAACTGAACTCTGGTTATAAATTGCTTCTGCAATTCCCTGCTGGTAGTTGATTTTCATTGCAAGTGCCAGGCTTTTTTCATTAAATGCTGAAGCTTTGTCAATGTCGGTCCTGCTGTATTCAACAAATAAGTTACGGAGAATTATACATTTGGTAGTATCGGCCGAAACCTTTGACAAACAGCTGTTTAGACTATCAATTTTATGCTGATTCTGTCCCGAAAGAATTATGGGAAACAAAATGAAAATTAAAAGCCTGAATATCGAAAAAGGATGTTTCATATGAATTCGTAGCGGGATGTAAATATATATAATATTTTACATTTATACAAAAAAGGCAGTTTTGTCTGAATTTTCCCATTCATATTTAGGTTTTGAATAAATGCATTTTAAACATAATCAGCTCAATTACAGGGCTATAAATACCATTTATTAATACCTGTTTAAACTTTTATTACAATGGATTCGCCAATTTATATATCAGCCTCCGAATCCGGTAATACTGCCGGAAACGAAACTCTGATTTTTAATTTCAACTGCCCTGATAGCATAAGTTTGACCATGCTCTTTGCCGCTTGTCCTCTTTATATAAATTCAGCGATTTGTTAGTAAATAGTGAGGCAGTATAATCGGATTTCAGCATATAAAAATCCTACCTTTGCCCCCTTATAAATTCTTGCCTATGAATTACCAGGGTAAAATAACTTCCCGTCTTCCGTTTGCCGGCACATCTATATTTGCAGTAATGTCGGGCCTTGCCAACGAAGTTGGTGCCATCAACCTTTCGCAGGGATTTCCCGATTTTCCTGTTTCGATGGAACTGGTCGACCTGGTGAATCACTACATGAGGCAAGGTTTTAACCAATATGCCCCAATGCCCGGTGTACTTGCATTGCGCGAAGCTATTGCGGCAAAAGCCTTCGATACTTTCGGCATTACTTATGATCCGGCAACTGAAATAAATATTACAGCAGGCGCTACCGAGGCCATTTTTTGCGTGATAACTGCAATGATACATCCCGGCGATGAGGCTATTATTATTGAACCTGCTTACGACAGCTATGCTCCTGCGGTGCAGCTTTGCGGCGGGGTTGTTCGTTACTCTTCGCTTCGGGTGCCGGCCTATACGATTAACTGGCCCGAAATAGAAAGCATGATTAGCAGCCGTACGAAAATGATCATGATCAATACGCCGCATAACCCAACGGGTAGTGTGCTTTCGGCCGAAGACCTGAAACATCTCGACCGCATTACACGCAATACCAATATAGTGGTGATGAGCGACGAAGTTTACGAACACCTCATATTCGACGGCATCCGCCACGAAAGCGCCTGTTACTACCCCGAACTTGCCGGCCGGAGTTTTGTGATTGGTTCATTTGGAAAAACATTTCATACTACGGGCTGGAAAACAGGTTTTATCATGGCACCTGCCATATTGATGGCCGAAGTTCGCAAGGTTCACCAGTTTGTAGTGTTTGCATCGAATACACCCATACAGTATGCTGTGGCCGATTACCTAAAGAACAAGGAAAATTACCTGCAACTGCCGGCCTTTTACCAGCAGAAACGCGATTTGTTTGTTAGCCTGGTTAAGGAATCGCGTTTCCGGATTATTCCTTCGCACGGCACTTATTTCCAGCTGCTCGATTACAGTGCCATTTCGGATGAAAAGGAAATGGATTTTGCGGTAAGAATTACAAGAGAATTTGGTGTAGCCTCGGTGCCTGTATCCCCTTTTTACCACGACAAACAGGATAATAAAGTGCTGAGGTTCTGTTTTGCAAAAACGGAAGAAACTTTGGTAAAGGCGGCTGAAATTCTCTGTAAAATTTAAGTTCACAACCATGCTCCCCGATCTCACAATCACCCTTATCCAACCCGACCTTGCCTGGCAGGATAAAAATGCTAACCTGCAGAAATTTGGGGATTTCTTTCGAAAAATAGACCGTAAAACCGACCTGGTCGTGTTGCCTGAGATGTTTAACACCGGATTTGTTACCGATCAGCGGTCGCTGGCGGAGGATATGAATGGCCCTACTGTTGCATGGATGGCCAGCCAGGCAGCCAGCCTGAAAAGTGTTATAACCGGGAGCCTGGTTGTGGTTGAAAACGGCAACTATTACAATCGCCTTGTATGGATGCAACCCGACGGCAACTGCAAGATTTACGATAAGCGGCATTTGTTTCATCCCGGGAACGAGCATGAACAGTTTTCGGCAGGCAGCGAAAAACTGGTTGTTGAACTGTATGGCTGGAAAATCTGCCCGCTTGTTTGTTACGACCTCCGCTTCCCGGTTTGGAGCAAAAACACCTGGAACGACGGAATTTATGAATACGATATCCTGCTTTATATGGCCAACTGGCCGGCGGTCCGCAGCTATGCATACCGCCAGTTGCTTATAGCCCGTGCCATCGAAAACCAAAGTTATGTTGTTGCTGTAAACCGTGTCGGCATCGACGGGAAAGGCACCAATCACCAGGGAGATTCAACAATAATTGATTACAAAGGAAAGCATATTACTGAAATTGTTCCTGACCAGGAAGGCATCGAGACCATCAACCTGAATTACAATCAGCTGGCCGATTTCCGTAAAGGATTTACGGTGGGGATGGATTGGGATATTTTCGAAATAAAGAGTTAGGGATTTGGGATTAAGGAAGATAAAAAGTTACTGGTTTCTGGTTTCTGGCTGCTGGTTACTTGTTGAAGTTCCGGTTACTTATTTCGGGTTTGAAGGTTTGCCTTGAATTTGTTGTTTAAGACCAGGAAACTGCATTTCGATCGTCTCCATTTCAAATTTATCTGACTATCCCTTTATCTTAATCATCAAGTGTTATCTTTGCACCCGTAAAAAACAGGCATGGATAAGTATTTAATTGTTGGTTTAGGTAATGTTGGCGAGGAATATGCAAATACCCGTCACAATATTGGTTTTATTGTTGCCGATGCACTGGCGGGAGAACTGGGTGTAAAATTCACAATCGATCGTCATGCTTATATGACTGAAGCTAAACTTAAAAACAAACTCCTTATCATCCTGAAACCTACCACCTTTATGAACCTGAGCGGCAAAGCCGTGAAGTACTGGCTCGACAAGGAAAAGATACCGCTCGAAAACCTGCTTGTAATAACCGATGATGTTGACCTTGACCTGGGTGTATTGCGTATGCGCACCAAAGGCAGCGGCGGCAGTCACAATGGATTAAACCATATCATCGAAACCCTTTTAATTACCGATTGGGCCAGGCTGCGCTTCGGTATCGGCAAGGATTATGCAAGGGGATTCCAGGTGGATTATGTGCTTGGACCATGGTCGAAGAAAGAAGAAAAAATTCTTCTGTCACGTATCGAAACGGCAGTTGCCATTATTAAGAGTTTTGTGCTGGCCGGGGCTACACTCACAATGTCGGAGTATAACAATAAGTAACCTGACCTTTATAAAGGCATAAACCAGGATATCCGCCAATTTCATGGAACACATTGCCTAACAAGTTTCTGCCGGGCAACCGGCAACTTTTCTACTTTTGAATTAAATTTTCCTATGCCTCATACCCCATCCGTACAAAAAATCTGGAATATCTCCTGGCCGATAATGATCAGCCTGGTGGCCCAGAATGTTGTGAATGTTACCGATACCGCATTTCTCGGGCATGTGGGCGCTGTTGAACTTGGAGCTTCGGCGATTGGCGGATTGTTTTATGTTACCTTGTTTATGGTTGCCTTCGGTTTTACAACCGGGGTGCAGATACTTATCGCACGCAGGCATGGCGAAAAAGATTACCCGGCCATAGGCGCCATTTTCGACAACAGTTTCTATTTCCTTGGAATTTTAACGATACTGATTACTATACTGATCGTATTTTTTGGTTCTCATATTCTCAAGCCCTTTATCGCCTCGGATGATGTATTCAGGGCGAGTACCATATTCCTGAAATACAGGATTTTCGGGTTGTTTTTTGCTTCTGCGGCCTTACTTTTCCGCTCCTTCTATACCGGTATTACGTTTACGAAATACATCAGCATAAGTGCAGCACTTATGGCAGGTATAAATGTTTTCCTGGGTTACGGGCTGATATTCGGCAAAATGGGGTTTCCGCAAATGGGAATTTCCGGCGCAGGGCTGGCATCGGCTATTTCGGAAGTCTGCTCGCTTCTGTTCTTTTTTGCGATCACAGCCCGAAAGGCACACCTGGCCAAATACAAACTCTTTGCCTTTGTAAAACCTGACCTTTCCATAATCAAGAGCACTCTTGATGTTTCGCTCTATATTATGATACAGTTTGTTTTATCGCACGCCGTCTGGCTCGGATTTTTCCTGCTTATCGAAAAAATGGGTGAAACCTCGCTTGCTGTTTCCAATATTATCAGGAGTATTTACATGTTGCTTATGATCCCAGCCTGGGCCATGAGTTCAGCTACAAGCAGCATTGTGAGCAACGCAATTGGTGCCGGTTTTTCGAAACAGGTAATCCCGATAGTTAACAAAGTCCTGGTTTTCAGCATGGGAATCATGCTTATAGTTGCCATGCTGGCTGCCTTTGTCCCGCGTTTCATGATTTCGATTTACACTAGCGATATCAATCTTCTCGAAATGTCGGTTGCTTCCTATTATGTAATTCTGGGAGCTGTTTTCCTTTTTTCGGCTACTATAGTGCTGTTCAATGGAGTGCTCGGCACTGGAAATACGCGCACAGGACTGGCTATAGAGGTTTTTACATTAAGTCTTTACCTCGTTTTTGCCTGGCTGCTGGCTGTTAAACTTCACCAACCCATTGAAGTAGTCTGGTTGTGTGAATACATGTATGCAATCGTCCTGGGTGTGCTTTCGTGGTTTTACCTCAAACTTGGTAAGTGGGAAGGAAGGGTTATTTAGGGATGGATTACCAAGGACAAGGAGACAAGGAGAAATGGCGAGGGCGATTGAGGTGCCTTGAAGAGATTGAAAGGATTGCCTTTTTAGAATCCCTGAGATTTTGAATTGTGTACCTGGGATAAAAAGTCTTAAAATCTAGGGACCTGGTTTTTTATCAAATTCTGCAGGTTTATATATATTATTCTTATCTTTCGCCGTCCAAAACCATGTTTTTCATACTAATTCTCCACTATGGAATGGTTCGTAATTGTTAATCCCAATGCCGGAAAGCGCAAGGGAGAAAAGGATTGGCTCGAAATTGCCGCTGCGCTTACAGAGGCCGGTATTGAGTATATCAATGTGTTTACCGAACACCGTAATCATGCCGTGCTGTTAGCCAGGAAATACATCGAAAACGGATACCGGAAGATTATTGTGGTTGGCGGCGACGGCACACTCAATGAAGTAGTGAACGGAATATTTACTCAAAGTCACATTCCTGCAAACGAGATTACCCTGGCCATGATCCCGGTAGGAACCGGCAACGACTGGTGCCGCATGTTCAATATCCCTGGCGATTACAAACAGGCTGTTAAACTGATTACAAAAAATAAAATTTTTGTCCAGGATACCGGAACCATAAAATACATCTCCAACGAAGGGAAAGAAATAACACGCTACTTCATAAATATGGCAGGCATGGGATTTGATGCCCTGGTAGCCCAGAAAACCAACAAGCAGAAGGATCTCGGGAAAAGCAATCCCCTTTCCTACGTTGTTAACATTTTTTCGAGTTTATTCAGTTACACCTTCACAAAAGTTACTATCCTGGTCGATGCTGAGAAAATTGTATCGGATATTTTCAGCATGAGTGTCGGCATCTGCCAGTACAATGGCGGAGGCATGAAACAAGCTCCAGGCGCTTTACCAGACGATGGGCTGTTCGATATGACGATTATCAGGCCTATCGGGAAATTCAAAATTATCAGGAATATAATCAAACTTTTCGACGGTAGCTTCACCCGCATGCCCGAAGTAAGTACCTACAGGTCATCGAAAATAATCATTCACTCCGAACCACCTATGTACTTGGAAGCCGACGGTGAATCACTCGGGCATACACCGTTTGTATTTAATATAATTCCTCAAAGTTTGAACGTTGTTAGCGGACTTAAGTAGAATAAGGTTATCGGCAATAGTAAAAACGATAAACTAAAAGCTTGATTTTAGTTCTAGTTCAATCCAGTACTTCTTCTAAAACAAAGGCCGTTCAGGTCTAAATAGGGTCTACTGTTTAACTACAAATGTACTGATCAGTAGCTAATTATGGTTATATTTGGTGAAACAAATGCACGGTTTTATGAGCATAGCCCACAGAAAGGTTGCACCTAGCCCAAAATATGTAAGTCCTAGTCAAATGAC
>CAISRK010000528.1 GCA_903887815.1 uncultured Bacteroidales bacterium
ATCCTGCCTGAACAACTCCCACCGACAGTGAAGTTCGTTGGCAAACTCAGTATCCTGCAGCAGGCGTATATGCCAGCCGGGTGATCGCACGTCAGGGTTACATTCGTTTACATTGTAAGCCCAGCCGCTTCCGTTTGTATTTGAAAAAATGGAGCAACCGCTAATGTTTTTCCATGCCCAGTCGAAATCCCATACAGGGCCGCAGTGAATCCGTTTATCAACTCCATCGCGGTTTTTAAAGAAATAGAAACTCTTTTTAAACCCGTCATTATTCCTTGAAAGTTCATTTACAATAAAGTAGTCGATAAACGACTGAGTATTCATATATTGGTAGTAACCAGCCGAAGAATCGTGCACAAACGGATCGTACAGCCTTGATTCATATGCAGTAACATAATCTTTGATATAAGTTCTCTGTTGTTCGCTTATATCTTCGGGTTGGGGATAATAATACACATAATGAACATCGAAATTCGGATGCCCGATGGGATGGAAAGTCGATTTCCAGCTATCCGTTGAAGTCCAGTAATCCGTTTTAAAAATATAGCCCCCTGTAAGAGGCTCGCCTGAATTCTCGTCAGGATTGAGCTTGGCAATATCTACACGGCCTGCATCCCGCTTGATTTTTTCGCCAAAAACATAAATTCCCTGGTACACACCATTCACCATTACTTCGGCAAAACGGGTGCGTGATGCATAGTGGCCCATTTCGTTAAACAACTTAAATGCCAGCACATTACGCATGAATACTTTATCGTTGTAATTTGCGAGGAGCACCCAGTCACTCTCCTCAGGAAACCCGAAAAGGGATACTTTCAATTCGGACTGGCCGGTGTCGCGGGTTTCGATTGCATAGGGCTTCTGAGGCAGGGTGGCAGAGTAACTTCCGCGGATTTCGATACCGATGTTCCCATCGTACACATTTCCCGGATCGGTAATATAGTTGATCTGACCCGGGCCGTTATCAATAATTTTCATCGTCCCGGGTATTTTCGGTTCATCCGGGATTGGAACATTGTTCGTGCTTATAATAATGACTGGCAGGTTGGAAGATTCAAAAAGCTGCGCCTTTGTTTCGCCAATGATCACTAAAAAAACAATAAGTAAATACAGTCGTTTCATGCAGTGCGCTGCTACTATTACCTGGTTTTGGTGAAATTAATTACGTACAGAACGTTTTATCATTTTATCAATATAGGAAACCGTTATACGGATACCGGATCACATGAAGCTTTTTCACTTCATCATAAAGCAGTTTCCTGAGCTGGTCCATATTGGTTTTCTGTTTGGCCGAGACGAATATTGCAGGAGCATTCACTTTTGCCATCCATGTATTCTGAAGTTCTTCCAGCGTGATGTTCTCTTTTGTCGGAGGAGCCAGGTCAATCGGGTCTTTCTCAACATGGGTATAGGCGTCAATCTTATTAAAAACCACAATCGATGGTTTATCGGCGCAACCGATCTCGTTAAGGGTTTGTGTTGCTATATCAATCTGTTCCTCGAAAGCCGTATGTGAAATATCCACGATGTGCAACAGCAGGTCGGCTTCGCGCACCTCATCGAGGGTCGATTTGAACGATTCAACCAGGTTATGGGGCAATTTGCGGATAAATCCTACCGTGTCGGTAAGCAGGAAAGGAAGGTTTTCGATCACCACTTTGCGCACCGTTGTATCGAGTGTGGCAAAAAGCTTGTTTTCGGCAAACACATCGCTTTTGCTGAGCAGGTTCATAATGGTACTTTTCCCGGCATTTGTATATCCTACCAGGGCAACACGGATAAGTTCCTCACGGTTTTTACGCTGGGTAACTTTTTGCTTGTCGATATCTTTCAGTTTATCTTTCAGTAAGGCAATTTTATCGCGGATTATACGACGGTCGGTTTCGATTTCCTTTTCACCGGGGCCACGCATACCAATACCTCCGCGTTGTTTCTCGAGGTGGGTCCACATGCGGGTAAGGCGGGGCAGAAGATACTGGTATTGAGCCAGCTCCACTTGTGTTTTTGCAGTTGTTGTGCGGGCGCGTTTGGCAAAAATATCAAGGATAAGTAAAGGGCGGTCGAGGACACGGCAACCCAGTTCACGTTCAATATTTCGGGTTTGCGATCCGCTGAGTTCATCGTCGAAAACTACGATATCGATATTGGCTGCTTTAACATATTCGGCAATTTCCTGCAATTTCCCCGCTCCGACAAAGGTGCGCGAATCGGGCATAGGTAGCCGCTGTACGAAACGCTTATCGGGAATAGCCCCGGCCGTATCGAGCAGGAATTCGAGTTCATCGAGGTAATCGTGGGCTTTATCTTCGTCCTGTTTGGCGGTAACCAGGCCAACCAGGACTGCTTTTTCGGGTTTTATCGAGGGATCGTGCATTTAAGGGTATTGAGGCGGCAAAGATACAAACAAGCTTTGTATTGATTGCAAGTGATTTACATAGGCCGGTATTCACTGTATCCTGATCCATTAGCATCGGATTACCATTAACCGGCAACTCGTGTCGGAAATCATACGTTTTGTCAAAGGTGCGGATAAGCACAATGAAATAGGGAATTTATTTTCGGAAAAATGTTTGTGGCTATTGACTGAAACATACGAGACCAAACCTGTAACTACCAGCGATAATTGATTAAAAACGGAAGGCCGATTAAGGTTTCCGTCACATGTTATCCCAAAAAATATGTTTGCGAACAGCAATATCCTATAATCCATCCCGTTAGATATAACAAGCTTAAAGGTTATGAAAAAAATCATTTTTATTGCTGTTTCTATAATTTCGTTCCTGCATGTACAATCACAAAACCCGAATACCGGGTATAAATATGTCATTAAAGTTTATAACCTGGCATCCTACTACGAAACCAGCAGATCAGGCCCGAAAATGCCGGATTCAACCCGGAGTGAATATAAATCAGGTGTTTTAAACATCCTGCATCCTACACTTGCTTTCGGATGGCAGAACGAAAAAGGGAATTCGAATGAACTGGAATTATCAGGCTTCGAACTGGGTAAAGCCAGTACACAAACTGAACTGAACGGCGGTTCCGGCGCAGGCAGTATTACTGCAGGAAGCAATATTATTACTACCAATATTACTATCCGATATGAGTATATTGTAAATTTAAAAAAAACAGAACCTTCAAAGATTGCCCCTTCAATAAGTTTCGGAGGCAGTCCTTATTACAGGTTGTACAAATATGAACCAAAAATTTCATCGGAATTTCCAGCTTCGCAACAGGATATTGGTCTGGATATATTTGTGACACCACGCTTGAATTATAATCTGACATCTAGGGTATTTCTCGATATAAATATTCCCATATGCGTTTTTGATTTTAATTACCTGGTCAACAAACAGGATAACCCTGAGGTGGTAGTTTCGGAAAGAACAAGTTCCGAAATTAATATTGATATGTTCCCTAAGATTCTTAGCGGGCGAATTGGTATTGGATTGAGGCTTTAACACTCAGCACAGCCTTTTAAAATTGTGATTTGCTGTCCTGCGGATATGCAATCCGGTAAATACTATTTGATATAAACCTTTTTTATATCCGGAATGAATACTAAAATGCATTCTTCTTAGCAATCTTCCCTGTTTTTTATATACCACCTTCAGTCAGTATGTATAGGCGAAAAATTTTTTGGTGACCGATGATAATTCTGGGAAAATTTAGCGTATAATTGTTACGCGAAATCCTACAATATTCACTATTAATTTTTATCCTATGAAATTCCAATTGCTTCCCGGCGTTTTGTTGGTTTTGGTTTTTTTGACCTCAGTAGTCGCCTATCCCCAACAGAAGAATTTTGACTTCGAAAAAATAAACGCTGCTGATTTCAGTACTGTGAAAACAAAGGATACCTCGGCTATTGCTGAAGTTGTGGCCGATATTGGGTATACCCGTTTTGATTACGGGCCAAAAGGATTTTACCTGATTTTTGAACGTAAAACCCGTATTCATATTCTGAAACAGGATGGAACTTCGCATGCAACTATTGAAATCCCATTATACAAAGGTAATAATGATAAAGAAACCGTTACATCATTCAAGGGATTTACATACAACCTCGAAAAGGGCGAAGTAGTGAAAACAAAAGCCAGGAACGAGGATATGTTCCTGCAGCAGCAAAGCGAACACTGGGATGTACAGAAAGTGGCAATGCCTGCCGTTAAGGCAAATTCAATTATTGAATATGAGTATCAGATTCATTCCGATTTTACATTTAACCTGCAACCCTGGACATTCCAGTCCGATATCCCTGTATTCTGGAGTGAATATAATACAAAGATCCCCAATTACTTCACCTACAAATTGATTTCACAGGGATATGTCCCTTTTGCAATTAACGAGAAATCAACATCCAATCAAAAGTTTACGGTCTATTACGAATCAAAACTCGGGGTTGGAATGAATCAATCCAGGGAACCGGGACATACCGAAGTATACGATGTTGATGTGAACATTTCCCGCTGGGTTGCCACTGAAGTTCCCGCATTGAAACCGGAACCATTTATTACTACTACCAATGATTATGTATCGAAAATCGAATTCGAATTATCAGTAATAAAAATGCCGGGGTCGGTTGACGAAACGGTAATGGATTCGTGGGAAACACTGAATAAAAAATTACTCGAAAATGATAATTTCGGGGGAACGGTAAAAAAAGGCGATTTCTTTTCTTCCTATCTGCCTGCGGTTACTGCAAAATCAACCAGTGATGTTGAAAGAGTGAAAGCTATTTACGATCATGTCCGAAGCCGGATGAAATGGAATGGAAATAACGACATTTTTGCCAACAACCCGCCCAAAAAAGTATACGATGAACGGACCGGATCGGCTGCCGATATCAACCTGATGCTTGTAGCTATATTGAAAAAGGCAGGATTAAAAGCCGAACCCGTAATCCTGAGCACAAGGAGTCATGGACGCGTGCTTGAGATTTACCCTATACTGGCAAAATTCAATTATGTGGTTGCAATGGTAACAATTGATAGCAATACTTACCTGCTCGATGCCACAACCGGTCACCTGCCCTTTAATATGCTCCCTGAGCGATGCCTGAACGGGCAGGGAAGAGTGATTTCAAAAAATGCTCCCGGATGGGTACGCTTACTCAATACTGAGATAAAAAACACATACACCCAGGTGGATTTGACACTAAGTGACGATGGATTGATGAAAGGCAAATGTGCAATAAGCAGTTCAGGCCTGGATGGATTCGATCGCCGCGAAAGCTATCTGACCAAAAATGAAAAAGATTTCCTTGAGGAATTTACTGACGACCACCAAACCTGGACAGTTTCCGAATTTCATATCGCAAACCTCGATACACTCGATAAGCCTTTCACTGAATCCTACACTATCGAAATCCCCGATGAGGCGCAGCTGGCCGGCGACCGTATGTACCTGAATATAATGAGCGGTTTTGGCCAGGAAACCAATCCTTTCAAACTCGAAAAAAGAGTTTACCCTGTCGATTTCAGCTGTCCGCTAAGGGAATACTATGTGATAAAACTTACACTTCCCGCAGGCTGGGTTGTTGAACAATTGCCACAACAGGCAACGGTATCACTACCCGATAAGGCAGGTTCGTTTAAATGCCGGTTCCTGGAAACGGCAGGTGTGATCCAGATCAGCAGCACTTTATCCATCAACAAAAACATGTTCCTGCCCGATGAGTACAATCAGCTCAAGGAATTCTTCAGGCTCATAGTGGCAAAACACGCTGAGCAGATAGTACTTAAAAAAGCCTGATCCTGATGAAATTCATATTCACACTGTTTGTTTTATTTCAATTTATTTCGCCGGCGGCAATAGCCGGGGAACCTGATTACTATGTTTCGCAGATTCCTGATTCGCTTAAAAAAAATGCCAACAGTGTAATCAGGGTATATGAAACCACCTTCAGGGTGGATGCTGATTATAAGGCAGTGAACACGGTATTGTATGCCATTACGCTGTTAAATTCAAGAGCTTTGGATGAAGCGGAACTTAGGGTAATTTACGATAAGCATTCATCAGTTAATTATCTGAAATTCAGAATCTTTAATGGCTCAGGTGAAGATATTACCCATTCATTCAAAACCCTGGAAGTTACCGATGAAAGCGCCACTCCGGGGGGCACGCTTTATTCCGACAGCCGCTGTAAAGTTGTATCTCCCCTGCTTGCACAATATCCTGTTACAATTGAATATTCGTTCGAAGTAAAAAGTCAGGTCATTTTCAACTACCCGGCCTGGTCGCCTATAACTGCAACCAACATGTCGCTTCAGGCTGCAAAGTTTACGCTTATAACACCCAAATCGCAAAAACCCAGAATAAAGGCGGTTTACCTGGTGCCTGAAGCTACTGTAAGCAGCGATGATCAAAACAACAGCTATACCTGGAAAATAAGCAATATCAAAGCTATTGATATTGAACCCTTCAGCCCGCCATATTATGAACTGATTCCGAATTTACTCATTGCTCCTGATCATGTTAGCTACGATGAGTATGACGATGTGTTCAATACCTGGATGGATTTCGGAAAATTCCTTACCTATCTGATCGACGGCCGTGATCAGTTGCCTGCCGAAACTATTCTGAAAGTTAAGGAAATGGTTAAGGATTGCCCCGACAAACGCAGCAAGGTTAAGAAAGTATACGAATACATGCAGCACCGCACAAGGTATGTCGGGGTTCAGATCGGTATCGGGGGATGGCAGCCTATTCCTGCCGATTATGTCGACAAAAAAGGGTACGGCGACTGCAAGGGTTTGGTAAATTACACAAAAGCATTGCTGAAAACCATTGGAATTGAATCCTATTATACCCTGGTTAAGGCCGGGAACAATTCTACCCCGGTTATTACCGATTTCCCGGGTAACCAGTTTAACCATGTAATTTTATGTGTCCCCGACAACCGGGATACAATATGGCTTGAATGCACAAGCCAGCTGAATGCATTCGGATTTCTGGGGTCGTTTACCGACAACCGCATTGCATTGGTACTGCACGATAATGGAGCATCACTGGTACGTACAATTGTTTATGATGAAAATAAAAATACAAGCGACCGGAAAATTTCGATAGTTCTTGATGAAGAAGGAGACGCTTCGGTCGACGTGTTTACTGTAAATAAAGCAATACAGAGCGAGGAAATTGAAGACGTTATAAACGAAAGTCCTGACGACCAGCGGAAAGATTTCCTGAAACATGTAGGCTATTCCGATTGTACGATTAATTCACTCAAATTCACGCTGAATGGCGATTTCATCCCGGTTAGTTCAACTCAGGCCACCCTTTTTGTCCCTGCCTATGCATCAAAGAGCGGGAACCGGATTTTTATTCCACTTGTTACACCTGATCGTTTTATAGCAGTGCCACAAAACACTGTTGCTAGGGTGAATGATGTTGTTATCCGGAAAGCTTTCAGCGATCGCGATTCGATACAGATTTCTCCTCCAGCCGGTTTTTCATCAGAATTTATCCCCGGCAAACAGGTTATAGAATCAAAATTCGGGAAGTACACCTTAACTGTCGAGCTGATCGGAGGGCAACTATATTCGTACCGGTCGATGGTGCTGTATGCTGACAGGTACAAAGCAAAGGATTATTCCGATTTTATTGCCTTCCTTAAAAAAATATCCAAAGCCGATCAGAGCAAAGTGGTATTAGCAGAGCAAAAATAAGAGAGTATTTAAAGGATTCGGAAAGTAAGATAATCAGTGCGTGTAACGCCTGATTTTAAACTTACTAAACAAATTTTGCTCCTTATTCTGGTTGTATTGCTGGACTATGAATTTAAAGGGATTGTGGCGACAAAGATCCAAACTCTAAATTCAAAATAACTTGATAAGCCGCACCTAAATAATCTCAGAGAATTGTGTTCCATCCATGAATAATCACAATTTGACCCGGGAAATGAACCCTAACTATTTATTGTATAAAATTCAGATTAATCAGCCTTATTTGGAGTGGCTCGCAAATAGATTTCACTTACTTTTTAAGAAATCATAAGCTAATCCGAAAAAAACTCTAAATCCTGACCAGTTCACATGAATCGTATTTCCGTCTACATCATATAGAAAATCTTTTTTAGAGGATTTTTCGTGTAGATTACTCTGGATATCAAATTCATACCCTAAACATAAATCTGCTGAAACATTGTATCCAAGTTTAATTTTTACTCCGGCCGAAGGCAGAAAATAAAATGATCTGGCAACAAATGAATGATAATTCGATATTGTATCAACATTGTATATAGTAAAAAACTCGCTGATTGATAGCTTCGAAAAGGTGAGTCCTTGCGTAAGTCTTGCATAAACGCCAACCTTTTCACTTATTGAATGTTCGTTTCTGTATGTTAAACCAAGCTGTGTGGCTTGAAGTGGCATATCCAGTTTATATTCCCCTGAATAATCCTTCACGCTGTTTCGAGCTCCGGTAGTAAGGTAAGAAGAATTAATTCCGACAAAATTTATCCTATCAGGCGAATATTCTAAGGTTGCCATATAATCGATGTAACCAGGAAAACTCTGAACTGCTTTTACATTAAATAAGTTATAATAATTAACGAGTTGAGTTTGTAGGTTCTTTAACTCCGACAGTTGATAGGAACCATAACCAGTGTATAAACTAATTCTAATATTTTGGCCCTGTGCAAGCTCCGTGAAAAACAAAATAAGAATAATTAAACAGGCATTTTTCATCATTTATAATATTGGGATAGATCAAGCCAGTACCCGGTGCTTGTAAAAAATCTGTTGTTGAAAAGCAATGGTCTGCCAGCCGTTTTTCCGGCATTAAGTCTTAATCTGGAGTTATTTACATCAATAATATACGCATATGAAAGGTCGGTTGTTAGCAGATAGCCGCTTACGGGGTCGATATTGCTCAGACACACTGCTTTTGAAGGTAAATCAAATGATTTAATCATACTGAAATCAGCTGCATTTCTAATTTCAATTGTTTTATTGTCGCTAAAAGTAAGCAAGAGATGGTTATCCGTATTATCATCAAACAAAACTGAACAATAGGATCGAGAATCATTATAAATAGTAGTAACAACACCG
>CAISRK010000529.1 GCA_903887815.1 uncultured Bacteroidales bacterium
GCCGGCACCTTTTTCATTTGCTTTGCGAGCATCGTCCATCTTTTTTAACTCGCTAGCATCAAGTTCGGCAGAAATTCCTTTTTCTTTACCAATTTTTTTCTCGTCAATTTCCTCTTCATCTTTTCGCCACCACATCAGATCTGATAGATGCACATCAAAGATAACTAGCATCGAGATGAGAGTAAGTGCCAGCAAAAATATAAGTGAAGCGTTCAGCAAAAATAAAAGCCAATTCCTTAAAGGTGAAAATACTTCCTTCCTGAAGTAAAGGAACGAGAATGGTTACTGCCGACCATGTGAAAGCTATAAGTAATATTTTTATTCCTGTGAACGCCTTTATCCGGAACCGATTGTATGGATGAGTGATTATTATGGAGTAGAGGATAGCCGGTACAGCCAAGGCGGAAAGAAGAAAAAATACCTGGATAGAAACAAAAAAGAGTGACACTGCAAGCCCGGCCAGCGCAACGAAAATCAATATTTTAACGATGGTTAGATTTTGTGCCGTCCAGGCTGATTTTTTGCTTTTATTTAAAAAATCGGGATTTCTATTAAGTTTAAGCAGGCTGTGCAGATTGTAATCGAAAAGAGTGGCAAAAAAGATTATAGCCAGGGATGCATCAAAAGCGGGCTGTAAGCCGAGTTGTACTGTTGAGGCCAATGCCAATGCAACAGCAGCAAAGGCAATAAATACATGTGACCGGATCAGGAAGCCAGGTGCTTTCAAGGCAGATTGTCAGGGACTTTAGTGGTACTGTTTAATTGACAAAACTTCGAAGTGAATTTATACATAGTAAACAGTTGGCAATAAGCAGTTGGCAACACAGAAAAACCCTGAAGTTAAAAATTGCCAACTGCCAACTGTATTTTGCCAACAAAGCTTAGGATCATACTAAATCCCCATCATCCTTTCAAGGTGGTGGTATTCGATTCCAAAATAGGTTTTGGCATTTTTGATTTTCTGCAAAATAAGATCATCGTTCAGTTTTGTTTTTGAATTTCTGATACCTGCAATCATCACATTTTTAGGCGTATGCGCATCCGAAATAAACTCGAAGACCTTGGTTTTATAACCGAAATATTCGAGTATAAGGGCGCGGATGCCGTCGGTTACCATTTCGCCCTGTCGTTCGAGGAAAATGCCGTATTTGGTGAGAAAATCAAGGTCATTGCTGGTTTTGGCGGCTTCCATCTGGCGCCTGATCTGTTTGTGGCAACAAGGAGCAACAACGATTAATGCGGCCCCGGCTTTAATTCCCTTGAAAATGGCGTCGTCGGTTGCCGTATCGCATGCATGCAAGGCAATCAGGATATTGGTGCCCGGACTTTCGTATTTCTCAATGGTCCCCTGTTCGAAACCAAGGTTATCGAAGCCGGTATTCTTTGCTATTGTATTGCATAATTGAACCAGTTCGGGTCGGAATTCAACGCCCGTTACTTTGGCCTTTATATTTAAAACATTGGTGAGGTAATCGTAAAGCGCGAAAGTGAGGTAGCCTTTGCCCGAGCCCATATCGACCACTTTGAGTGTTTCGGTGCCGGGGATTTCTTTAATAAGTGTACTGAGTATTTCGATATAATGGTTGATCTGTTTATATTTATCCTGTGAGTTGACCAGTACTTTGCCTGTTTCGTCGGTAATTTTCAAGGCTGTGAGATACGGCTTATCATTACTGCTGATCAGGCGGGTCTTCGCCCTGTCATGAACGGCTGCAGGCACTTCTTTGATACTTGGGGCATTTTTACGAAGTACATATTTTTTGTCAAACAGGTTCTCGAAAGCCAGATCGAAAGCGGTAGTAAATAAAGTGGCAACATAGAATTCACGGTTGAGGTAATCATGAACTTTGGTGATACCTTCATGGAAATCAAAATTCTTAACAATGTCGCGTGTTTTGTACCGGAAGGTAAAACTTAGCTTTTCCTCGGTTTTGATAAGGATTCGCTTTACATATACGTTTTTCAGGTTTTCTTCTTTGCCTTTATAGTTTCCCAATGCTATTTTTACGAATGTATTGTCGTTAAGGCTGTTTTGCACTGAAAGAGTAAACTCTTCCGTTTTTTTGCTGAGTTGCATGGTAGCTTGCTTAGATAATGATTGTCAGATATATGACCGGTTTATTGCAGGCATAAAAACGCAATAATACCAGGAAATATTCACTTACGAAGGTACATAAAAATTCTTGCCGGAGGTTTGCATCCGTACTTCGGATCCTGGGCGGCATTGTGGGGGAATGCCTATACTTTCGCGCGGGGAACTGCAAGTATCCCGATTAGTAAACCACTTAACGCCCCGATTACGAAAATGGATAAGAAATCAACGGTGCGTATATGGGCAGCATCGGAAGAAATTCTGAAAAAGTTGCCAATACTCATACCTAAAAGAATTACCAGGAGAGCAACTCGGCGGTTTCTGTTTTTCATTTGCCGGATTTTTTCTTTTTTGAAACTTTTGCTTTCAGGTTAAAATCAAGTGCAAGCGAAATCCAGTATTGGAGATTTTTAACCGTGTCGATTCCCTCCGGACTGATAAATATCCAGCCTTTCATGGTTTTGCCGGTAAAATCCATTGGGCGGCACCCTCGTTTTTCGAGGGCTTCTTCGTA
>CAISRK010000530.1 GCA_903887815.1 uncultured Bacteroidales bacterium
GGGGGATAGATTTTCCAGGTTGCGATATATTCGAAATGCTACTTGGGAGCCATCCTTAAAAGGATGACCGCTACAATCGAATAAAGAATATTGGGAATCCATAATGCAATGGAGGCGGGAAGGTTGCCGAATATGGCAAATACCGATGAGATCTGCAGCAGCAGGATGAACGTAAAAGCAATCCCGATTCCCATCCCCAGGTGCATTCCTATTCCTCCGCGGACTTTCCGGCTCGAAAGTGCAACCCCTATAAATGTTAATACCAGGTTGGCAAACGGGAACGTGAGCCGTTTGTATTTTTCAAGGTTAAATTCCCGGGCTAATGTACTTCCCCTCATTTCCTCCCGTTCAATAAAACGATTTAACTGGTTGTATGTCATTGTTTTGGCATTCTCAATATCAACCATAAAGTCTTCGGGTACAAAAGCAAAAGTAGTATCGTTTTCCTGCTTCCGGTATATGCTTTCACCCCTGGCATTAATCCTGCGTAACACATAATTGGTCATTTTCCAATGGTTCTGTGTACTGTCCCAGGTTATCATGTCCGATTTAATCTTCAAAACCATGCGCTGACCGGTACTGTCGAATTTTTCGAGGCTGAAACGATATCCGATCTTACCAACACTGTTAAAATTTTCCATGAAAACATAGGTACCCGGACCCAATTGCATGTGCATATTCATTTCCCTTTGCTGGAAGGGGTTTTTAATGTAAAGCTTTTCGAATGCCCTCAGGTTCCTGTTGGTGAAAGGAATCACATAATTCATTAATGAGAAGGAAAGAACAGTAAGGAAAATTCCTGAGATAAGGTACGGCAGCAACATCCGCCAGAAACTGACTCCTCCGTTAAGTATGGCCACAATTTCGGTATTCGTAGCCATACGGGAAGTAAAATATACAACAGCAATAAAGGTGAACAATGCACTGAACATGTTCACAAAGTATGGGATGAAATTCAGGTAATACTGAAAAACAATAGCTTTCAAAGGGGCATCTTTCTCGATAAAATCATCAATCTTTTCCGAAATATCGAAAATGATTATAATAACCGTGAGCAACAGAATAGAATAAAAATACGTCCCCAGGAATTTGCGGATAATATAAATATCTATTTTTTTTAGTCCCAGCACCTGATTCTTTCTGTTATTAGATTTGATTTTTCAAAAGTACAAAAGTGGATGTTAATTATCCTTTTGTTTGGCAATTGTTAACATTCAGGATTTTCCTTCCGTTATAGCTTTACCGATACCTGTTTTACCATAACCGATTTCCATTCGCTGAAATCACCTTCTTCGAGATGTCTTCGTGCTTCGCGCACCAGCCACTGGTAGAAAGCAAGGTTATGAATGCTCGCAATCATCGGGCCGAGCATTTCGCCTGCTTTGAAAAGATGTTTCACATAGGCCCGGCTGTATTCCCAATCAACGAACGCGGTGCCATCGGCATCGAGGGGTGAAAAATCGTCTTTCCACTTCTCATTCCTGAGATTTAGGGTTCCTTTACTGGTAAACAGCATGCCGTTTCGCCCGTTTCGTGTTGGCATCACGCAGTCGAACATGTCAATTCCAAGCGCAATGTTTTCGAGTATGTTGGCCGGGGTTCCAACTCCCATCATGTACCTGGGTTTATCTTTAGGCAGAATTCCGCATACAAGTTCCGCAATTTCGTACATCTGTTCAGCCGGTTCGCCAACTGAAAGTCCTCCAATAGCGTTACCATCAGCATTATAACCTGCAATCACTTCGGCCGACTTAATACGCAGATCGCGGAAAGTGCTGCCCTGTACAATATGGAACAACGATTGCCGATGTCCGTATTTCGGTTCGGTTTCAGCGAAGCGTTTAATACATCGTGCCAGCCAGCGGTGTGTAAGATCGAGCGATTTGCTGGCGTAATCGTATTCGCAGGGCCAGGGAGTACATTCGTCGAAAGCCATCATAATGTCGGCGCCTATCACGCGCTGTATATCCATCACACTTTCAGGTGTAAACAGGTGTTTCGATCCGTCGATATGCGAATGAAACATAACCCCTTCTTCTTTCAGTTTACGGGTTTCGGTTAGTGAATAAACCTGGTAGCCGCCGCTGTCGGTAAGTATAGGCCCCTGCCAGCCGTTAAATTTATGCAGTCCACCGGCTTTAGCCAAAATATCAAGTCCCGGGCGAAGATAAAGGTGATAGGTGTTGCCAAGAATAATCTGGGCTTTGATATCGTCCTTAACTTCGCGCATATGTACTGCTTTTACTGCTCCTGCAGTACCTACGGGCATAAAAGCAGGGGTTTCAATCACACCGTGGTCAGTAGTTATAGTTCCCCTGCGGGCAGCACTTTTTGGATCAGTAAGCTTTAGTTCGAATTGCATTCGTATTACTTAAGTCAGAAAATATTCCGGAAAACCTTTTCGGGGCGAAGCGTGGTTCGAAAAAGGTATCCCAAATGGAAAATGATTAACAAAAGAAGCTTTGACAAATCTATCTATCAGTAAAACAATTATTTACGTGATGGTATAGCTGTTATAAACTTTTTCGCAAAGATAGATTATAATTCACTTCAGAGTAATACTTTTGTCAGTCCAATTCACGATATTGATGATTAAGGAGTATTTTGTCCGGGATCCGTTGTTATTCATTACGTTTACGCTGCTGGTATTGGCTACGGTTATACAGTTGGCTTATTATTGGATTATTTACGCGAAGCTTGCTTTTTTAAAGCAAAAAAACGAATTTCTAAGATCCGACCAACCTGTTTCTATCATTGTTTGTGCCCGTGATGAGTATTATAATCTGAAAGAAAACCTTCCACTGCTGCTTAACCAGGATTATTCGAAATTCGAGGTTGTTGTTGTAAACCATGGTTCGGAGGATGAAACCCATTTCCTTTTACGCGACCTAGCCGAAGAATACAAGAACCTCAAAATAGTTACCGTACAGCAGGATCTGAATTTCTTCAGTGGTAAAAAATTCCCTCTATCGATAGGAATTAAATCGGCCAGCTACGAATTGCTTTTGTTTACTGATGCTGATTGCATTCCCCGAAGCAACCAATGGCTTCGGAGGATGGCAGCCAATTTTACAGAGGGAACCGACATTGTGCTCGGCTATAGTGCTTACCACAAAACGAATTCGTTTTTAAACCTTCTTATCCGGTTCGATACAACACGTATCGCAATGAATTACATGGGGTTTGCACAATGGGGGATGCCATATATGGGGGTTGGCCGGAATATGGCTTACCGCAAATCGTTGTTTTACAGTCAGAACGGTTTTATTTCACACTATAATGTTCAGGCCGGCGATGATGATTTATTTATCAATAAAGCCGCCACAAAAACAAATACGCGCATTGAAATAATGGCTGATGCTCAAACTATCAGCTCGCCAAAAACGATGCTCAACCAATGGCTCAGGCAGAAACGACGGCACCTGGTTACCGCCGCTTTATATAAACCGGCTCATAAAACGATACTGGGTATTTTTGCTTTCACACAGGTGTTATACTGGGCGTCGGCTGTGTGCCTGCTTGTGTTCTGGTTCATGCCTTATTTTGTTCTGGGTTTAATAGCATTAAGGCTTTTCAGCCAGTTACTTATTACAGGGAAAGTTATGAATAAGTTGTCGGAAAAGGGATTTCTGCTGCTTGTTCCTTTTTTCGAACTCTTCCTTATGGTGATAAGCCCGGTACTCGCATTAGCTAATATGGTGAATAAACCCGTTAAACGAAGGTAACGGCAAATCGGCAGGATAATCAACAAATTCCTTGTTAATTGGTTATTATAGTATTCATTCTCATGTAATTTCTTTTTAAAGCCAATTTAGTGGTCAACTCTCAATCTGACGGTACAGTTAGCAACTCTGAGCGCGATATACGCCTGGTGAAGCAGATATTGGAATCGGGCAACAGGGCTGCTTACGCTCAGCTGATGGATGAGTATTTCGAAAAGGTTTACCAGAAAATGCTTAAAATGACAGGCCAGCCCGGGGATGCCGAAGACCTGACCATGGTGGCTTTTAACAAGGCTTTCAGTAAACTTGGGCAATATACTCCCGATTTTGCTTTCAGCACCTGGTTGTACCAGATTGCCAAAAACAACTGCATCGATTACCTGCGCAGGAATAAAAAGGACAACGACAGTAAAGTAAACCAGTATGAAGCTGAGGTTGGAATGGCAGCGCATGAACTAGCCAACCAGCTTCCCAGCCCGGAACAGTTAATGATCAACCAGCAGGAGATACAACTGCTGCGCGAAATAGTGGATACGCTCCACCCGAAATATATGGATATAATCAAGTTGCATTATTTCAGCGAATTATCGTGCGAGGAAATAGCTCAAAAGCTTGATCTGCCGGAAGGCACTGTGAAAGTAAGGCTTTTCAGGGCAAGGGAATTGCTTTTCAATATGATGCGAAAGTCCTGATCTGGTTCTGATTTATTAAGGGAAAACGGGATAAACAAAAATAGCGCATAATGACTTTTGGCTCAATAAAGTCAGCCCTTGTTTGTTAACCAGGAACTGCCGGCACCTCAATCCTCACATTACCTGTCCCTTTTGCAAAATTAATATTTAAAAGGATCAGCCTTTCGGTATCGGATGCTGAGGTTAATTTCACGAAATCATCCATACTCAAACAAC
>CAISRK010000531.1 GCA_903887815.1 uncultured Bacteroidales bacterium
GACTATGCGAATGCTACAAAACTGTTCGAAAAAGTAGTAAATCTGTATCCTCTGGATTACGATTCGGTTATTATGCTTGCCTGGTCGAAACTGAATACCGGTAAACCGGCCGACGCTAAAATGCTCTTTAATCATGCACTGATTCTCAGGCCCGACGACAGCTCAGCACTCAGCGGGCTGAAACTGATAAAATAAGCGAAGTGATTTTTAAAAAAATTCCCGGAAAGCATGCTTCCCGGGATTTCGCATTTCAGTTATTTTGTTTTTTACTGATGGACTAGAAAACAACAAGGTAAGAGATTTTTAACATAAAATCGTTCCTTGGTTTTGTTTGCCAGAGGCCTGATAAATATTCATCAAATTCCTCTTCGCTTCCGTTCTCGTATTTGGTGCGTCCCTGTGCCCAAACCAGGTAAATCGATGAGCCGGTTTTGTATTCCCAGCGGAAAACCATATTTGAGCGGTATTGCATAAAATGGAAATCGGGATTTGAGAATGAAAAATCCTGAATTCCGTTTTGATCTTCATCCACACTGAACTTATTGGCTGGTTGGTTCAGCGAAATCTCATCTGATGTGAGCTGGTGAAAGCGGTTGGTGAATTGGTTCGCTTTCGGATCGGTGATCCGTTTGTAATCCCTGTATTTCCCCTCGAAAATATAAGGTTGTGCGTAATATTGTATTGAAAGCTCAGGAGTCAGGCTCACGTTAATCCTTGCCGATAGATCGAATACCTGCCTGCTGAGGCTGCCCATTATGTAACGGGTATTATTCGCCACTTTGGGCGCTGTCACAAACTGAAGTTGGCTGAATCCGCTGGTGAATTGTGGTATCAGCGACAGCAGCAGCGTTTTTACAGGTTTATAAGTTATTTCGCAGGTATACCTGTGATTGGTGTAATACCCATCCTGTCCATAGTAATGCGTTGTGCTTACGCGTACTGCAAGTTTTTTACGTGTGTCGCTTTCGGCATAAGCATTGAAATTAAATACGGGAGGAAGCAGCAAGGCTGGTCCTCCCCATAGTTCGCTGCGCGAAAGTGTTGTGCCGGCATAATTTATCCCGGCGCCTGCCGTATAGTATTTTTTAAACTGCCCGTTTGTATTCAGGTCGAATCCTTTATTTATGGTTTCACCACCGAAATCCCAGGTAAAGAATTCGGTAAAATTTGCCGAAGCCCACCTGAAAACACTGAACGGTTTGAATTTTCGGTATCCCAGCCAGAATAACTGCTGAATTTCGTCGGCCTGTTTCAGGAAGCCTGCATCGTTAAATTCGAGTCCTGGCGATCGGAATGTAATGTAATTGAGGAACTGCCAGTTCCCGTTGCCCGATTTCCCGATTTCGGCTGTTCCGCCATAACCACTAAGGTTTGTACGGGTGGGATCGTAGGTCACATGATCGTTATCCGGACGCTGGTAATATCTCGTCGCAGAGCGCTGAAGCATTGTAATGGACTGTTCAGTTCCATATATTGAGGACGCAACAGCACGGCCGGAAATATAGTAGGTTTTGTTTTTCCAGAAATGGATTGCATTCAACCCGCCTGTATAGGCTGCATAGGGAAGAAATTCGAGCTGCGGCTCTTTAATTGAACGGTTGGTAGTAGTAAATATTCCACCGACTACAGTTGTCCCTTTGTTGAAATCCTGCGAAATACGGGCTATGAGGTAACTGGTGAGCGGCTCGACCCCCTTGTTATAGCGCACTCCGGTTGAATCGAAGGTTGCCTGTTCGTTCTGTGTAACCGATTCAATAACACCCACGGAGAGCCCTTTGCGGGTTTTACCCGATAATTTGAACGATCCCAGAATGGTGGTTTGTTCTGGTGCCGAAACGAAAGTCCCCGCATTCGGGTAAAATGTGTACTGGGGCTTACGGCCGATGCGCCTCGAATAGAATAAGGTGTTAAGGTTGTTTTCGCTGTCGGCGCCGGTAAGCTTAAACGTAAAGATATTTTTTCCCTCGACGAAGAATGGCCTTTTCTCGGGGTAAAATGTTTCAAATGCAGTGAGGTTCATCACCGAAGGATCGGCTTCAACCTGGCCGAAATCGGGGTTGATAGTAAAGTTAAGTGTAAGATCATTTGTGACCGCTATTTTACCGTCGAGGCCTGCAGTCCCGCTGTATTTATGCCCGGTTTTGAAGGGATTGCCTTCAACTTTCGGCTCATAAGTTGCCTTAGTATATGCATACGGAAGCAGTTCGATATCGCGTCTTGGACTTATTCCATCAAGTCCCGTGAGTTCACCGTAAAGGCTTACCATTCCCGGCGCAGTGCGCGAAATAGGCTGCCACAACGAGAGTTCCTGTTTGCGGTAAATGTAACGCAAAATGTTAATCCCCCAGGTGTGTTTGTCCTTTTTTGCAAAACGAAGCTGCGATAAAGGAATCCGCATTTCGGCTGTCCAGCCTGTTGCGTCAATAGTTGTGGCCGTATAGTACACCGATTCCCAGTTGGCATCGGTTCCATTGTCGTTCACAATCATGAAATCGAACTGTACACCTGCCGATGTTACACCGAAATTAAAAGCTGTAAGTTTATCGGCATAACTGTCGATGGATACAACAAGCCAGTCGCCATCATCATTATCGCGCCGCGAAAGCCTGCGTACAATTTCGCCGGGGACTGAATCCATGGCATGGATAACGATATAAAGATTGTTGTCATCAAACAGGACTTTAAACCGGGTGTTCTGCGAAGGAGGAGCCCCGTCGTTAGGGTCGCGCTGCACAAAATTGCCCGCCCATTCTACTGCGTCCCAGGCGGCATCATCGAACCTGCCATCGATTATAATGTTTTTACCGGCCGCTTTATAGGTCCTGAACGATTTAACCTGTGCTGATAAACTTGTTGATATACAAGTAAATAATAGGAAAATTAGAAATAGTCTTAAATGCTGCATATTATGTCGTCCGGCGCCGATACCTCCTGGATATTGACGAGTATTAAAGTGGTTTGATTATATATTAATCCTGAAAAAGCAGAAAGGTCATATGTGGTTATCGAAATTTTAAAGAGGAAAGCACTTTTCTTATAGAATCGAATTATAACTTACAAGGTAATTTTAGCGCAAAATAAAAACCCATAAAAGGGTTTTAAATAAAATTGTATACTATCAAAGTCCGAAAATATCAAATAAAATTGACATGACCAGTTAATTATTCTAAATGATCAGTTCAGACTAATTTATAGGTTGGGGATTTTAAAATCAGGAGATCAGGCCGGGTGACAGGTGAAACTCAATTTCATTATTTCTTCAGATTTGCCTTCGAAAATGTATATTCCAGGATAGCGATATTAAACTTAATTTCTTCCATAATAAACTCAGTGCCTTCACCAACTTTGAGCATATCTTTGAACACGATTTTTTTCGGGAACCACCTTCCGTTCATATTTACTACATCCGACAATAAAGTGCGCTTGAGCAGGGTGCCGCTTTTTGCATACAATTCTTCTTTGAGCGGGATATTGCGCTCTCGGTCGACCCACATTTTCCTTACCTGGTAAGCCACGTCGGGATCGAATGCCGTAAGTTTCAAAACCCAGCAGGAACGGTTGTCGATTGTTTCGGTTCCGATAACTGCAGCATTATAATGGTTGGTAAGCTTGTTGTCCTCCATCATGTCTTCATACGAAAGGTCGGAGCCCATAACCGACTGGCGGAGCATATGTCCGGCAATCTGGATGATGCGGTCGGTGGATGGCGAATAAATCCAGAGCTGTTCGTCGAGTTTTAGCATTTTTGTTCCCTTCTCCCGTTCGGGGTAGAGATATTCGGTAAACGACTTTTTCTCTCCGGAAGTCCACGATTTCGATTCGATGGTGCGTGTATTCCTCTTGCCGTGTATGATCATTTTGGAAGTGAAAACGCGGTTCTCCGAGGCCATATTAAGGTCAATGCGGCGGAGAATTTCCTTCCCATCCGGATTTTGGGCAAAGGCGGATGTGGTGCCGAGGAATAAGAATGCCAGTATGAATTTCATTTGGTATAAATTATGATTTGTTCTAGTCACATTGTAGGGTTGATAGGTTGATAAGTTGATGGGTTGATTGGTTGATGGACAATTGACAACTGACAATGGACAATGCATGCTTTGGATCAGGTTCAAATGCCCTATTGACTTTTCTGGGTTTCAGTGTTGATAGGTTGATGGGTTTTAGGTTTAGGATTCAATGCGCTACGCATATGTAAGGACTTCAGCATTTCAAGTTTTCAGCATTTCAGGTTGACTATTGTTACTTCTCTCACCTCTCACCTCTTTTCAATTTGCCCCTCGCCCCTCGTCCACAGTCCCTCTCACGCCTCAAGTTCCTTAAACAACTGTGCAGTTTGTCGTTTATAGATTCCGATCCCGGAAAGCATTGTGCCAACAAGTGTCGAAAATATTCCGGGTATAAATCCGATAAGCCATGTGGTGGAGGTGATGTGTGCTTTCATTACTGTTGGCATAAGGATGGTGGCATTCTGCATCATCGTTCCAAAATTAACACCATATTGCTGCAGGTAGAAAGCGAAACTCATACCGATAAATACCCCTATAACGGAGCCTGTAATGCCTATAAGCAGCGATTCGTATATCATGGTTTTGTAAACATGGCCTTTTTCTTCGCCTATAGCCAGGCGCATCCCGAATTCGCCATACCTGCGCAGCCCCCCGAGCAGCCCGGCATTCCAAAGCACAATCGACATGGCTACCAGGAATACAGTTACTAGTATGCCCAGCATAGTAGAAGCATAATCAACAAGCATACCCATATTGCTTTGTTCTCTCAGGCTTTTCATTACCGGCGAAAACTCATCAGCGGGTTTGTTGAATCGTGCATTAAATTGTTTTGCTATTTCTTTAGCCCTGGCGGCATTGTAGTAGCCTTTGCTGAAAAGACCGAGTATTTCGCCTGTGGCATCTTCCATGTTCAGTGCTTTGCGCGCATCTGATATATCAACCATTAGGGTTCCCCTTTCGAGCGTGTTGGTGCCCAAGGCTACCGTTCCCGAAACGACGAAATTATAAACTGCCATTTCACCGTACATCGATGAACTGATCAGGCTAATAGTATCACCGGGCTTAACCGCGATTTTTTTTGCAAAAACATCGCTCATCAGCGCCTCACCTGGTTTTCGCGGCAGGCGGCCCCTGACGACCGATTCGCGAATATTCATACGGTCAATTTCGGTTGTATTGCCCGAAAGCATATCGATGCCAAATCCAACAGCATTTCCCTGTGCCCTGGTTTCGCCCCCGGCATCAGGAACATCCACAAGACCTGCAAAATGAATCCGCTCGATCCAGTCCATATCAGGATATGTATGCCTGAGGGTGTCGAGCAGGGGCCCGGTGTTGAGTAAAGCCAGGTCGTTAGGCATCTGGCTTGAATTATCGGCATAAGCCATTGTGGTAACTTTCACGTGGCCGGTGGAAAAAAGGGCGTTGAATTCGATACTGTCCTCAAAAATGCCGGCAAGCCAGCTCTGGAAAACAACCGTTAACATAACTCCGATTGCCACAACCATAACGGGCAGCAAACTGCGGTGCCTGTCGCGAAGAAGGCCGATCAACAGGAATCGTATCATTGTATTTTCCCCCTTAAAGCGTCGGTTGGTTTCATTTTTACAATCCTTCGGGCAGGCCAGTAGCTCACAATTATAGTCGTAAGCATCACTGCAAGCACGGTGCTGAGAATAAGTCCTATACTGTACTGTGGGTAAAGCCTGTCGGCCATCGAAATGCCGTAATCGGAACTGCTCCCTGGGAGTGCCATTCCTTTTACGGCCTGGAGTGTAAGCAACGGGATACCGTAAATAGCACCAACAACTGCTGCCAGCACCGAATGCATAGCCCCTTCGACTGTAAACAGCGTTACAACCTGTTGGCGTGTCATCCCCATAGCAACGTACATGCCAATTTCTTTCTGCCGCCTGAAAATGGATAAAATCTGTGTATCGAAAATGGCCAGCATGGCCAGCATAAGCAATATGCCCCACAGAAACATTCCACTAATTGTTTTTGTCCTGATTATTTTATCAATATCCGCCATTAAGAACTCCCCGGTTTTAAAACTCCAGCCTCCGGAACCGGTCAGGGTATTATCCGTTTGTTTGCTAACAAGAAGGCATGCTTCACCGGGCATAAGCGTCATTTTACGCAGGCGTTCGATCGGGATCCAGATCTGCGATCCGTCGACTGAAGGGACATTGCTTTGGAAAATTCCTGCAATTGTAATTTCGGTCGCGTCGAATGCCCCGTTTTTATCGCGCCACCTGAGAGTGACCAGGTCGCCCTTTTTGAGTTTCGTAGCCGCAGCCATTGCCGTGCCGAGAATCGCCGGTGTATCGCTTCCTGCTGAATCCAGCGCTGACGAAGGGATAGAAAGGAGTTGCTGTTTTGGGTCAATCCCTTTTATCAAAATGCTTTGCATTCTTCCCGAAGGATAGAGAGTGCCTTGTGTAATCAGGATCGGAGTAAGTTCACCTTTTACAACCTGTTCAGCCAGGGAAGCGGGAACAGGGCCGTGGCTGTCGGTGAGAGTCAGCGGGTCGTACGGATCGTATTTGGGATGCCAGTACTGTCCGCCTCCGACTTCCCAATTGATCATATCATGCCGGGCCTGCCTGTCCCAGCCGTCGAGAAAGCCTTTGTGCCAGATAATAACAACGAAGGCAAACGAAAGCACTATCACATTGAGCCAGGTCCTGAGGCCTGCCCCGATGAGATTGCGCAAAGCAAGGTTAATTGCCATCATGGGTTTGTCCTCCTTTAAATTTTACTGATAAGTTCATCGCTGGCTACTTTGCCGTCCTCGAGGTATATTTTCCGCCTGGTGTAGCCGATTACTTTTTCGTCGTGTGTGGCAAAAATGAATGTAGTCCGGAATTCGCGGTTCAGTTTTTCCATAGTTTGCAATATATGATGCGAATTGGCCGCGTCGAGATTTGCAGTGGGTTCATCGGCCAGCACGATCACCGGCTTCTTGACCATGGCCCTGGCAATAGCAACCCGCTGGCATTCGCCACCCGATAACTGTGCCGGCCTCGATTTTAATTTGTCGGTCAACCCCACCCATTCGAGTGCATCGAGAACCATTTTTTGTCGCTTTTCAGCATCAATTTTCAGCAACAGCAAGGGGAATTCCACATTCTCAAAAACCGTGTGAACGTGAAGCAGGTTATAGCTTTGAAAGATAAATCCCAGTTGGGTTTTCCGCAGGATAGCCGATTCTTTTGCGTTAAGTGCGCCGACTGATTTGCCCATCACCTTCACAGTGCCTTCCGATGGGGAATCGAGGGTGCCGATAATGTTCAGCAAAGTGGTTTTACCCGATCCGCTGGGCCCGATTATTCCCGCAAATTCACCTTCGCCGAATGTGAGGTCGATCCCGTTCAGGGCTGTAAACCGTCCGCTGCCCATCGAAAAGTGTTTTTTCAGCCCTTCGATTACTATTGTTATCTCTTTTCCCATCTGTTGAAATAGTATTCTATATGTATAGTTTCAGAAATTTACTACCGCCATTGCCTGTATGCCTTTTCCCCCATAAAGGTTGCGGTCGTTTCTTACGCTGTATACAGTATAGCTTTCGGGATTCCAGAAAGCCATAATATAAAAGCTCCAGTAATTGTATTTACGCTCAAGGCTTATAAACCTTGACCACTCTGCGGGTTCGTAATTGTAGTAAACAATTGCGGTTATGCTGTTCATCAATCCAAAGGGATAATTGGCTGAAAGCGATGTAAACGTGTTTTTTATAACTCCTTTACTGATATCGTCGGCATTGGTATAGCGGAAATATTCGGCCGAAAGCGTAAGCCCGTTCCCGACAGCAAATGTATAATCGCTACCCAGGTCGAAGTAAGTTTCCCATTTGTTGACCATTATATTGGCGGGATCATTCCGTTTTACTACATATTCGAACCATAAACCTGGCCCAAGATCAAATTTCCCGTCGATACCGATCTTGTTTTCAGGGAAATGGGTTGTTGCAGGATTGGGGATTGTATCAAAGTCGGTTGAGAAATCAGCTTCGCGGTGGTGATAACTGAGCGCAATTTCGCCTTTTGGCACAGGTTGCTGAATGCGGCCACCGAATTCAGGGATTTCCCATTTTGAGGGAATGGTTTCCCAGCCCATGGGTTTATCGTTTCCATACAGCGACCACAGCCAGATGTTGGTATTATTCTGAAAATAATACCTTGCAAGGATTCCGTAAACACCATCGGTTAGTTGCAAAGGGTCGCGGACATCAATCCTGTCGAACCACATCAGCGGCCTGAAAACAGAGGCCGACCCAAAATTGATTTTCTGGAGCCCGAGCCGTATCTCAAACCTTTCGGTTGAGTAACGCAGCCAGAGCCGGTAAGGTTTTACCTTGCCTTCAGCCTTATCGAACTGTGTATCGCTGAAATAAACATTATCGTAAGCGTTTAGCGATATTTCCGCATCAATTTTTTGGTTAGCACATGTGCTGTCGGTAATGCTGAGCATTGGGAGATAACGGCCGCCTAAACCGTATTTTGCAGGTTTGCTGAAATTGAAAGTGCCCCAGTCGCTCACCTGGTTCTGGAAATCAAGATGCAGTTTTTGCCCGTATGCGTATGCCGAAAAAAGCATAAACAAAAATATACAACGGGCAGTGTTCGGTATCATTTATTTTGTGGTCCGAAATGAGATTTCAACAAACCAAAAAGGCCGGGTAAATACCCCGGTCCTCATCCGGTGAAGCCCGCCGTTTGAGGGCTTCAAAGTTAATAAAATTGAGGAGCAATAGTAAAAATCAAAGAAATTCAGAATAAGGATTTTAATTGAAAAACAAATGCTACTGACATAATGAAATAGGTCATGGTTATATCAGATATAACCTGCCGTCAGCAAAATAATTGTAAGGGAACCTGTAAATTTTATACGTATTCCATCCTTACCCGGTAATGGTATGCGGCCTGTGGCCCGGGCTTGTCGTAATATACAATGGTTGTGAGGAGGCGGTTTGTATCATCGTAAGAGCGTTCAACAGTGCTGAGCAAATCTCCGCTTTCGGTTTTTTCTTCCTGCAGGATCACATTGCCGCGATCGTCGTAGGTAACGTATGACATTTCAATTCCCGAGGAGGTTTCCTCCATGGATTCGGAAATGCGGCCCTCGGTATCGTAGGTATACGTATTTCGTTCGGTAAGGTGTTTGTCGGCATTGTAGCGCCGCCTTACCGATGCCTTTCCATTCTCGTCATAACTATGCATGAGGTGGTAATCTTCTTCAGGAGTGCGGAAAACTTCCTCCGAAACATTACCCTCATCATCATAAATAAGCTTATGCTGGGTGATGATTTCGCCGCCGATTTCATATTCGGTTTCCGAAACAAGTTTGCCATCATCGTAAACATTTACGATGTAATTGCCGGTTTCGCCTTCGCTGTCGATGCTGCGGCGGCTGATGATGCGGCCCTCCTTGTCGTAGGTATACAGCAACTGGTCGGCAGTGCCGTCGAGGTAATGCACAAGCTCTTTGGCAAGCAAACCCTCGGCATTATACTCCATGCTGCGGTGCTGTGTTACTTCGTCGTCGGCTTCAATAAGCAACTCATCAATTACCTTTCCTTCGTCGTTATACTGGTATTGGTACTTGTGCTCAACAGAGCCGTCGGAATTATAGGTAGTAACTTCAACAGGATTCCCCGACTCATTTAGAACCGTATGCTGATACATAAATTCTTTCTCCCTGATTTCTGATTCGTCGAGATCTGAAATATTATTTGCCCTGAATGACTTTATGTGTTCCATAACGAGTTGTTTGCGAGTTGTTTGGTTTTTTAAAAACGTTGTGC